>JAGVIJ010000110.1 GCA_020056125.1 bacterium
ACGTCGCAAAATTTGAATAAGCTGCGACCGCGCTTGAGTCAAGCCAAAGACGCTGTGCTTGAACTAGCCAAGAACAATGAGCAAGGCTGGCTCAAATCTCCGGACGATCAAGCCATGCTAAAGCGCATTCAGGCCATGGCGCGCGAAAAAAAGTTTGTTAAAAATTGTTTGGTCATTGGTATCGGCGGTTCTGATCTGGCTACGCGCGCGTTGTATCAAGCTCTGGGCGATCCTAACAAAGGAGTCAAACTTTATTTCGCCGGTTCCAACACTGATCCGGATGAATTGTTTAAGATTCTAAAATCTCTGGACTTGCGGCAGACTTTGATCAACGTAGTTTCCAAATCCGGCAACACCATTGAGCCCATGTTGAGTTTTTTCACAGTGCTTGCGGCGCTCAAGCGGGCAGTGGGCAAAAATTACGCGCGCCACATCGTGGTCACCACTGATGCCAAAAACGGCGCACTGCGCGAGCTGGCTGACAAATATCAATGGAGCGCTTTGCCTGTGCCGGCCAATATCGGCGGAAGATTTTCCGCCTTGACTGACGTTAGTTTATTTCCGCTGGCTCTGGCGCGCATTGATATCAAACGCTTGCTTGCCGGCGCCAAACGTCAACGCGATGAATTTGCTAAAACCGCGGTGTCGCATAATGCCCCGGCGCTCTTCGCCGCACTGCAATATCTGGCTTATACGGTGCATGGCCAAAAAATTCAGGTGCTCATGCCTTATGCTCATCAGTTGAACCAATTTGGATTTTGGTATCGCCAGCTCTGGGCCGAGAGTTTGGGCAAGCGCGTGGATCGCAATAACCGCGTGGTGAAAATCGGTCCCACGCCCATTGCCGCGTTGGGCGCCACGGATCAGCATTCGCAAATTCAATTGTATAACGAGGGGCCGCACGACAAGACCGTGACGTTTATTGAGATTGAAAAGTTCGCGCACGATTTATCAGCGCCCGATACCTTGCAAGAAATTCCCGGGCTCGCGTATTTGGCCGGAAAAAAATTCAGTCAAATCATTCAAGCCGAGCGTTTGGCCACGGCTCGGGCTTTGAATCAAAATACTCGTCCCAACGGAACCATCGCTTTAGCACGCGTGGATGAGGAACATTTGGGCGAACTCATCATGTTTTTTGAACTGGCCACGGCCTTGTCCGGCGAGTTGTATGGCATCAATACCTATGATCAGCCCGGAGTGGAGGCCGGCAAGCACGCCATGCATGATTTGTTGAAATAGCGCTCAACTTAAAAATCTGCTATAGTATAAAACTACTTATTCCTTAAAACTTTTCGTATGGCCAAAGAAAAAAAATCGCACTTTAGCGCCGGCGTGTTGATCGGCGCGGCCTTAGGTGCAGCCGCCACCGCATTTTTTAAATCCAAACCCGGCAAGGAATTGACCAAAGAGGTGCAAAAGTCCGTCAAAACCATTCAGCAAAAAGTTACGGCTGAGTTGAAGAAGAAAGGGGATGTGACTGAAAAGCGCTACCAAGAAGTGGTGGACAAGGTTACGGCTTATTATGTGGCCACCAAAGAGCTGGCTCAAACCGAAGTCCCGGCCGTGAAAAAAACTTTGCTGGATGGTTGGAAGACCATTGAGCACGAACTCAAAGCCGTGCAAAAACCATCCGTCAAAAAATCCAAGCGCTAATCTAAAAGTAAAAATTTAAAATATCCTGGCAATTCGCTGGGGTATTTTTATTTTAAAGAAATTACAAATAGCGAGCTGTACCGCAATTTTCAGCGGTGCGGGATTGACAAAAGATAGCAATCGTTCATAGAGAGTGCTAACATAAATTTAGAAGCTATCTGTACAGTCGAGATAAAGCTGACGAGTAGGTGCGGTTAGCCACTGAGGTGTGAGGATTAGTCAGGTTGGTTCAGACCCCTCGCGAGAGCATTGATGTGCTTTTGCGTGGGGGTTGTCTAGAACCTCCGATCTAATTCTTAACACCTGTAAAAACTATGGCCAAAAAGGTCATTGCCCACACGGGCGAGAAGGCTCCGATTTCGGGGCAATATCGTCCCGCTGGTAGCCGACGGGAGATCACCCTTTCAAAGGATGATCGTGTACCGCCGAATAATCAGGGGAAACAGCAGCGCTTTACATTGGTCGATAAGACCAAACATAAGCGCTAACTGAACCCTTCAATCCTTCTCGTCAGCTTCGTCTTTATTTACCAAGTCAGTTTGTATGAACAATATATTTATGCAAGCTCGCCATTTAAATGTTCATTCGACGTCGGGAATATGAAGATAACTAAAGAAAACTTGAGGGATTTGTTCTATAAAATATGGACATTTGCAAAGAAACACTCCTGGGATTTATTTTTCACGGCTCTATTAGGATGGTCGATTTATAGCAACTTTTCAAATATTAAGTTTATCTACAAAGCGAATGCCCTTACTCTACATCTTATAATTCCGCTAATAATAATTTTCATATGGCTAGGGATTCATAGCAAACCAAACAAGGATCATCTATTAGCCACCGCGAGTACTATTATCGCCGTTTTTGTTTATCTACTTTCCTTTGCCTACAGTGATGATTCCAAGATAAAACTGCTGTCGGATATGGATGGCTATAACTGTTTCGTTTCGCAGGGGATTCTTAATGAATTACCAAAAGGTGATTTATCACAAAATTTGTCACTATTTTATTTCATATCCCAACCATATTTTGATAACGCTTCTTTTATAGCGCAGCGATTGGGCACCTCAACAGGTACGGAGCTTCTTCGGTCTGCTTTGGCGGCACAGAGCGCTAATAGCCTTATAGATCAAGTTCAACATTTGAATGTTCAAGTAAGTGAGCCTTCGTTATATCCACTTCTTAGCGCATCTTTTAGAAAATACAACGCTCGGCTTATAGAAATCGCAAGTAGTACCAATAAAATTTTTTGTCAAGATCCGTGGTAGGGTCGTCGCGTAATTTTACTTCGTGCCATTTTGAGAATATTCACCTCAGGGTTTTTATACCTCCACCGTCGAATAGACCCACCCAACAACGCTTGGCTAAACCTGGGGTTTTTGGTACCCTGAACTAGGTATATGAAAAATTATTGCCGAATAATGTTAGGCAGACAAAGCGCCATTGAATAATTTATGGCAAACAAAAATCTTACAAATGCAAAACGGGCAAAAAACGATGAGTTTTATACCCAGTTCGGCGATATTCAGAAAGAGATTCAGGCGTATCTGGATTATAATTCTGATGCATTCCGCAATAAGGTTGTATATTGCAACTGCGATGATCCGTTCGAGAGTAATTTCTTTCGCTATTTCGTGCTCAATTTCAACAAGCTTGGATTGAAACGGCTTGTCACTACCAGCTACAAGCCCTCACCCGTAGCCAACACGCAACTCGGATTATTCGGCGACGACAAAACACTCGCGCCGGCAAAAGGTCGCCCGAAGGTAACCGCCAACAAATTCATTATCAATGAAGTGAAAGATGTAGACGGCGACGGCGAGTTCAACTTAAAAGATGTTGCTAAACAGTTAAAGGCCAACAAGCATAATGAATGGACGCCGCTAAAAGGCGACGGCGACTTCCGTAGCGATGAATGTGTAGAACTTTTAAAACAATCCGACATCGTCGTAACAAATCCGCCGTTCAGTCTGTTTCGCGAATATGTTAAACAACTTTTTGATTACAATAAAAAGTTCGTCATCATAGGCAACATGAATGCGATTACCTACAAAGAAATATTTCCATTAATCAAAAATAATAAGTTGTGGCTAGGAAATGGGTTCCATGCCGGTAACGCATATTTTTTTACGCCAAATATGCGCGATTTCGCTTCGGGAGTTTATGATAAAAAAACAGGTTTAGTGAAGTTCCGCAATGTTTGTTGGTTTACCAATTTCGACCATGGACGTCGTCACCAACCATTACCGCTTATGACGATGGAAGAGAATTTGAAATACAGCAAACATAAAGAAATTAAAGGTAAAGCATATAAAGAGTATGACAACTATAACGCCATCGAGGTTCCGTTTGCTGATGCTACTCCCAGCGATTATCGTGGAGCAATAGGTGTTCCGATTAGTTTTTTAGATAAGTATAATCCTGATCAGTTCGAAATTTTAGGAACGAGTGATAATGGTCTTGTTGATGAAAAATTTAAGAAAACACCAGGGCTATCAAAAGAATTTGTTGATGATTATTATAAAGCTGGTGGCACAGGAGCATATAAGGAAGGTAATCCAACGGCTGGTTACTATGAAAATAACATCGCAAAGATGGCGTATAAAAGAATTTTTATTGTGCACAAGAAAGTGAAAAAATAGTATGACAGATAATAATTCCGGTGAGATACTTATCTATGAAGGCGCGGATGGAGCGCCTAGTATCGAGGTGCGTGTTGAGGGTGAGACGGTATGGCTATCACAATCGCAACTTGCAGAGCTGTTCAATACATCTCGCCCCAATATCACGATGCATATTAAAAACATCTTTGATGAAGGCGAATTGAGTGAGGTTTCAGTATGTAAGGATCTCTTACACACTGCTACTGATGGCAAGAAATATAACACCAAATCCTATAATCTTGATCTTATAATTTCTCTTGGATATAGGATAAAATCTGATATTGCCACCAAATTTCGCCAATGGGCAACCGAGCGCCTACGCGAGTATATCGTCCAGGGATTCACGATGGATGATGAGCGTTTGAAAAATGAAACTCCACGGCCTTACGGCCGTGGTTTCTTTTTCACCATACAAGCTTCGCTTGTCCTTTGTCCTCCTCGCCCTG
>JAGVIJ010000010.1 GCA_020056125.1 bacterium
ATGTATGAGACGGAAGGATTGGGACTCTGGTCAAACGGATATTTTGTTTCAACTGTTGGAATTAACGAAGACATTATTAGAAAGCACATCGAACACCAGGGCGAGGAGGACAAAGGACAAGCGAAGCTTGTATGGTGAAAAAGAAACCACGGCCGTAAGGCCGTGGAGTTTCATACTTTGACGATTTGTTCAAAAACTTTGGGATAGTCGCGGCAGAGTTCAGCCAGGACTTTGCGATCCAATTCAATTTTGCGCTTTTTTAGACTACCAATGAACCGTGAATAGCTTATGCCCAGTTCGCGCGCCGCCGCATTGATGCGAACTTGCTGTAAGCCGCGGTTGTTGCGCTTTTTTAATTTACGGTCGCGATAAGCAAAGGCGCCGGCTTTGATGGCCGCGATTTTGGCTACCGTAACCTTGGACTTGCGTCCCCACATCATGCCCTTGGTTCGGGCCAAAATATTCTTCCGGCGTTTGATTCTATGTGTTCCGCGTTTGATTCTCATATATTTGGAATTTCGAATGTGGAATTTTGAAGTTTAATATTTCGACATTCGATATTCGAACTTCGAAATTCGAATTAGGACGGTTGGATTATTTATTCGGTGTGGCTTTCATCAGGGTCTTGGTGTAGCAACCGGACACGTTTTGGTCGCGGCGCTTTTTGCGCGTAATGGTTCCGGAGTCGCGTGCATTAAAATGATCTTGACCGCCATGGCGCTTCAAGATTTTGCCTCCTTTGGTGAACCGAATGCGTTTAGCAGTGGCTTTATGTGTTTTGAGTTTCGATTTCATACCCGGTACTACAACTTCGATTTAGGTGAATGAAGTTATGGTTTATTTAGTGAATAATCTTTGATAGATGCGCCGGCACTTCATCGAAGTTGTAGTACCGGGCATATAGCTTAGCTTTTCCTCCCTACGATGGCCGAGACGTTGCCGCCTGTGCGCTTGATCTCTTGTTCAATAAATAATTCGTATTTTTTGCCGATTAGCGCCATGAACTCTTTAATGCGCTGAATGGCCAGTTCTCCATGGGCTTTTTCACGGCCGCGTAAGATTATCTCAATCTTCAATTTTTGGCCAGCCTCCAGGAATTCCAGGGCGCGCGCCAGGCGTACCTCGAAATCGTGTTCACCCATTTTGACCGACAAGCGAATGCCCTTAACTTCCACTCTTTTGGCATGAGCGCGCTGTTGGCGGAACTCTTTATCCTTTTGATAGCGGAAAGCGCCAAAGTCCAAAAGCCGACAAACCGGGGGTACAGCCAAGGGGGAAACTTCAACCAGGTCGTATTCCCGTTCGCGAGCCAGCGCCAGAGCCTCGGCGGTTTTAAGCACGCCCAGAGTTTCGCCTTTTTCATCGATCACTCGAACCTCAGGGACGCGAATTTGTTCGTTTGAGCGATAGCTGGGCGCCACCTCTTTTAAGCGGCCTTGGCGTTTGTAGTGAATTCTCATTGTAATTATATTAGCTGGTAGCCGCACCCTTTAGGGTGCGTAACGCAGGCTAAAGCCTGCGGCTACCTGGAGTTTGGTTTTTAATGTAGGACGTCGGACGTAGGACCTGCCTGCCGGCAGGCAGGCGCCGGACGATTTTTGTTATGGTGGAGATGGGGGGTATCGCACCCCCGTCCGAACCAGTCAGTCAAAACATTCATGCACAGACTTGGGCCGTTCATAATTTCGAGCGCGAGGCGAACGAACGGACAAGACCCTCGCGTCAACATATCGGCCATGTCCTCATCTTCGCGATATGGGACGAAGTTGAGTTAGCTCGGGGTATGACGATCGCATCTCCGCAGTCGAGCAGCTGCAAAGAGGATCGGGCGCTTGCGATTAAGCGAACGCCGGAACAGGTGAGAATACGTTGAACGCATTCTTGACCTTATTTAAGACATTGGCATTTGTCTTGATTGGAACAGTTTAACGAGACGTCCCGCCTCGGTCTGCATATTTTGAAAGATCTGGTCGTCAAAGCTGTTCATCCCCGCATTTCCCTGTCTAGGTCGCGTTGTTTGAGTTTTTCGCGCTTATCATGCGCTTTCCGTCCGCGAGCCAGGCCGAATGACAACTTGATGTGTCGGCCGCGAGGATACAACGAAAGTGCCACTAATGTCAAGCCTTTTTGCTGATCTTTTCCAAACAAAGAATTCAATTCTTTTTTGGTCACCAGCACCTTGCGGTCGTGCAGGGGATCATAACCGGTGAGTCGGCTGGCCTTGGCATAAGGCGCCACATGCGCCCCCATGAGCCAAAGTTCGCCGCGATTGAGTTTCACAAACGCGCCTTGCAGTTTGGCGCCGCCGTCTCTGATGCTTTTGACCTCTTGCCCCAACAACACCAAACCACCCTCGAATTTTTTGAGGATCTCATATTCGTGCAGGGCTTTGCGATTTTCAGCGTAAGGCTTCATGGTTTTTGGGGTCAGACCCCCTTGAGAATATCGCGAATTGAACTTATGGACAACTGTAGGACGTCGGACATTGGACGCAGGACGACCGTTTGCTACCTTTCCTCGCTCCAACATGATAAAATATATTTATTCTTAATTCCCCTTTGAAAAAATATGCCTAATCTGCAAGAAAGACTCGTAGCCATTAAAACCTCCACCATCGTCAAGGTCGTGATCGTACTGTTGGCGCTGGGATTCTTATGGCTGGTGCGAGATGTAATCGCGCTACTCTTTGTGGCTCTGTTTTTAGCCGCGCTCATGCATCCGGCTGCTGATTGGGGAGCTAAGCGGCGCATTCCCAAGGGGCTGACTGTGTTGTTGATTTATTTAATTTTGATCGCTTTAGTCAGCGCTTCTTTTGCGCTCATCGTCCCGACTGTGCTCAGCCAAGTCGGAAATTTATCCGACGTCTTCCGCTCTTTGATCACCACGGTTTCCACCGGAGTGCAGAGCGTGCGCGCGCTCACCGAGCAATATGGATTCCTAAATAATCTAAGCTCGAGCGTGGCGGCTCTGCAACAACAAGCTTCGCTGGCCGCGGGCGGAGTGTTCAATACGCTGTTTGGAATTTTCGGCGGCATCGCCGGACTGATCATTGTTCTGGTCATGGCGTTTTACATGGTGGTGGAGGAAAAGGAGGCTGTCCGCCTATTTCAAAATTTAGTGCCGGGCAAATTTCAAGATGTTACGGCCAAAATCATTTCTCAAGTGGAAGTTAAAATCGGTCAGTGGCTCTCCGGTCAATTCATGTTGAGCTTGACCATCGGCATATTGTATTACATCGGCCTGCTAGTTTTGGGTGTGGAGGGCGCACTGACCCTGGCTGTGTTCGCCGGATTTTTGGAATTCATCCCTTATCTTGGACCGATTTTAGGTGGCATCCCCATCGTGATTGTGGCGTTGAGCGATTCTCCGATCAAAGCGTTGCTAGCTTTGGGTTTGGTGATTTTGATTCAGCAACTTGAAAATCACATCATCGCGCCCAAGCTCATGCAAAAAGCCGTGGGCTTAAATCCTCTAGTGAGCATCGTGGCCGTGTTGATTGGCGCCAAATTATTCGGCTTGGTGGGCGTGCTCTTGGCTGTGCCCGTGGCCACGGCAGTGTCTGTGATTTTGAATGCGATGTATCTGCGGCACGAAAAAGTTGATTAAAAATATCATGGCTAACAACACCAACCCCTCAAAATCCGCGCCGCATCATCCGCCACCCGAACTCGCGGAACCCGAAGCTATCAAACCAAAACTCGGCAAAAATGTTTTGATCGTAACTTTGGTGATTTTGGGTTTCATTTTATTGGGTTGCTTAACCATCGGCGTGCTCGTAGCTAAAACCGGTTTAGTGCAGATCCCCGTATTATCAAAACTTTATCGCGGTCCAACGCCGACTCGCGTGGTGCAGGCGCCAGCGTTCGATCCGCAGGCTTTTCAATATTTATTGCTTAGCCGATTGACAGCCAAAGTGCAGACCGGAAGACCGCCCTATGTTTTTCAACTTACCGAACAAGAATTAACCGGCGCTTTGAACCAAGCCATCTCCGAGGCTTTTCGCGATCAAGCCTGGGTAACAGAAAAACTTCAACTGGCTGTTACTGAACAGGGTTTGGAGTTTTTGGGAAATTTTAAACAAGATGGAATTCGAGTCCACGCCTTAATCAAACTTCAACCCTCGGTGCAGGACGGGGGAATCTTGTTCACGCCCGTAGAAATCAGGTTTGGAGATTATCCGGTGCCGCTTAGCATAGCCAACCGGGTAGCAGGCTTGATTTTTGAGCGCGACTTTGGCACGTGGCTTTTAAAATTTCGTGATATCATTTTCCAACAAGTCGTTGCGCACGACGGATTTTTGGAGATAACCGCTTCGCCAGCAAAATCATGATTATTCTGCTCCGGCTTTTGCCCATCTTGGTAGCTGCATTGCAAGTTGCGTTTTTTTTAATTCAAATGCGCTATGCGCAGACCTATCCGTGGGTGGTGATTTGGGGCGTCTTGATTTTTCCGCTGGCGGCTTTGGCTATTGGCCGCGGCCGGATCCGCACCGCGCATGTATTGGAAAAAATGACTGCGCCTTTGGTTTTGCTGGTTAGTCTGGCGTTTGCCTTGCTCTTAGCGGAGACCATGGCCGCGCAGATCGTTATCATCGCTCTGGCCGCAACGGTTTGTTTTTTGTCATTGGAACTTTTGTTTTTTCTGGTGTTTAATCCGGCGCGCTATCCGGTCAACGCCTTGTCCAGATTAAATTTAGCGTGCGTTCCTTTGGCCGCGTGGTATGCGGCTTCGACTTTTAACGGGCTCCTATCCTTTTTGCAGGTGGAAAAATTATATTTGGTGGCGGGCATGGTCGCGCTGGGAGCGATTTTATTTTGCACCACCGGACACGCCGGAGCTGAACGCAAACATAATTTAGTTTGGACCATGGTGGGCGCCATGGCCGGAGCGCATGCGGGTTTGCTCGGCATCTGGTTGCCGGTCAGTATGCCGGTTCAAGGCGCAGTAGCCGCGTTTATTTTGTCAGCTGTGTTGCGCGCGCGCCGTTTTTCACATGATCCCAAACCTTCGCCGCGCCAGGCTTGGATCGAAGGAACAATTGCCGCGGCTCTGTTAGTCGTCTTGCTAGGAACCGCCAAATGGCTATAATCAATGGTATGAATAAAATCAAATGGTCTGAAATTGGAAAGATCGCGGGTCTGGTTGGTTTGGTTATAGCCGTGGGAGCTGCGGCCGGCGCCATAGCCGTGTTAGTCATCCTTCCGGCTAACCTGTCTTTTTTTGGCCTACCGGGTTCAACCACCAGCACTTTATCCGGCGCAAATACCTCGAGCACTGAACCCACGCTGGTCAGAGTTGAGTCGCGTCTGGTAACTCCGCTCTTGCCGCCCAAATTTATCACGCGCCGCGCCAGTCCCGTGGCCACGCTGTATCGCAAACCCGTGGGCACGAGTTTGGAAGAGCGCAGTTTAACCGCGGATCGCATGCTGGGGCAGGCCGTGGCTTTGACGTCTGACGGCTGGCTGGTCTCCAC
>JAGVIJ010000120.1 GCA_020056125.1 bacterium
ATCAGAAAGCACATCGAACACCAGGGCGAGGAGGACAAAGGACAAGCGAAGCTTGTATGGTGAAAAAGAAACCACGGCCGTAAGGCCGTGGAGTTTCATTGGCATTTTTGTCAAACATCTTGTCCATCATTAAAATGTCCGGCTCTAAGAGCCGGACATTTTAGTTTACATTTTATTCGTAGCTATAGCGCCCAGTCCATTGACGGAGAAAATTTGTGTAGTCATCAACTGAGGAGAATAATGTTCCGACCGACGGTTGTTTGACTATCGGGAGCGATTCTTTAAGTCCTTTATACACGCGATGGCTGGACCATTGATAACTATCAAGGAAAGCGTCCGCTTCATTCCAATCTGAGATTTTGCCTTCTCGCCATTTCAAGCTCGTCATATCCAGTGCATTCAAATGAATGTATCGCGGCATGTGTATGAAATGTTCATCTCGTTGAATTAACTTTGCCTTAAAAGGCCCTTCGAATAAACGGCCGGATCGCTCGTATCTTTTGTTGAAATAGTTTGAGTATCCCATGCCGAGCTTGTGCATGAATTTATTAATCCCCCTTTCTTCCATCTGCTCCAATAATAAATGATAATGATTGGGTAAAAGACAATAACTGACCACGTTCACTAAACAAGAGCCTCTTTTCTCTGTCTTTAAGAGTCTGTTAAATAAATCATGGGCTCTTAACGGTGACCTGTCGCCTGAGTGAGAGTATGAAGAATCGTTAAATAAATACAGTGATGCATAGAAGCGTTTAAAATCAGCCTTATCTTGAAATATCACACGCTTATCAACTCCACGGTTATAAATGTGATAAAAATTGCTATTTGAGAATTGAACGCTGCGCATAAAAAGGAATGTCCGGCTCTTAGAGCCGGACGGCGTTTATTTTCTATTCTTCAGCGCATCCGCCAGGGTGGAGGAATCCGCGTATTCCAATTGCGCGCCCGTGGGCAAACCGCGTGCCAAGCGCGAAATGGTTATGGGCAAACCGGATAAATGTTTGGTCAGATACAACGCGGTAGTGTCGCCGCTCACATCCGGATCAAAAGCCAAAATCACTTCTTTAATTTTTGCATCAGGCGCAGCCAGGCGCTCTTTTAATTTTTGGATGGAAAGCGTTTCGGGAGTGCGTCCGGAGATGGGGTCGAGCAGACCGCCCAACACATGATAAACGCCCTTGAACGCGCCGGAAATTTCGATCACGCGCAAATCTTGGCTGGTCGCCACCACGCACAGCACGCTCGCATCTCTGGCCGGGTTGGCGCAGATTGAACACACTTGTTGTTCAGACCAAGTGCCGCAAGTTTCACAACGCTTCACATTATCCGCCAAAGCAGCCAAGGCTTGGGCAAAACGTTTGAGGCTCTCTTTGGGTTGAGTCACCAGCCAATAGACATAACGCAAAGCTGCTCGCGGCCCAATGCCCGGGATTTTATCAAATTCAGCGGCCGCATCACTGATGGAAGAGGGGAGGTTGGTCATTTCTTCATCATCTCCTGCATCTCTTGCGCCAAATCCATACCGCCTAAATCTTTCATCTTGCTGGCCAGCATTTTTTGCAGTTTATCCATGGCGTCATTAAATGCCTCTTTGGTCAGGCCTTCCAACTTGGCTTTGTCTCCCACAATTTCCGGATCAAAGTTGATGGACACCACTTTTTGATTCCCGTCCAAAGTGATTTTGACTTTGCCCCAGCCGGCTGAACCCTCCACGCGTTCTCCGGCTAGTGTGGATTGAATATTTTTGGCCTTTTGACGAATGTCTTTGATTTGCTTGAGTTTGTTGAACATAGCGCTTAAAAATTTGAATTAAAATGGCGGGTTTGAATTTACGATTGGTGCATTGAGATCAGCTATGGGACGAGGCGGAGGCAAGGGCGGCATCATGGCGGCGCGGCCGGCCGGCAAGCTCGGCGCTTCGTATCTGGCCAATGTGCGGAAGCTGGCGCGCGTCGCGTCAAAAAATAATTTCACTATACCCGTGGGGCCGTTTCTATGTTTAGCCACATGAATCTCCGCCAGATTGCGTTCTTCGGGTGAAAGATCCTCTGTGCGATAATTTTTGTCCGCGGATTTACGATAAATAAATAGCACGATGTCTGCGTCTTGTTCAATTGTACCCGATTCACGCAGATGTGCCAGCCGCGGAATGGCCGGCTTTTGCATTTCCACTTGGCGCGACAACTGTGACAGCGCCAACACCGGGATATTCAATTCGCGGGCAATGGCTTTTAAGCCGCGCGTAATTTCTGCCACTTCTTGTACGCGGTTGTCCGAGCCCGAAGTGCGCGATTCCATGAGTTGTAGATAGTCCACCACAATCAAGCCCAGCTCGTGTTCCATCTGCAAGCGGCGCGCTTTGGTGCGGATTTCCATGATGTTGGCTGAAGCCGAATCATCAATGTACATGGGAGCCTCGGATAAAACGCCGATGGCTTGGCCAATGCGCGAAAAATCATCTTGCGCGCCATCATCGGATAATTTGCCGGTGCGCATTTTCCACAAATCCACGCCAGCCTCGGAACAAATCAAGCGATCCACCAATTGATCTTTGCTCATTTCCAAAGAGAACAGGCCCACCGGAGTTTTCATTTTAACCGCGGCGTGGCGCGCGATATCCAGCGCCAAAGAAGTTTTGCCGCAGGAGGGGCGCGCGGCCAAAATAATCAAATCGCTTTTTTGCAATCCGCCCAGCATGTCATCCAAATCCGGAAAGCCCGTAGTCAAGCCGCGCAATTTGCCTTTGTCGCGATGCACCTCGTCAATGCGTTCAAACGCCGTGTCCAAAATGTCGTGGATGTGCGTGAAACCGGCTTTTAAGAATTTTTTTGAAACATTAAATAATTTTTGTTCCGCATGATCCAAAATATCCGTTACATCTTTGGCCTGATCATAACCCATGGCCATGATGTCAGAGGCCGCGCTAAGCAGACGGCGCAGCGTGGATTTTTTTTGCACGATTTCAGCATAATGCGTGACATGGCTGGCTGTGGGCACGGCATTGGCCAGTTGGATGAGATAAGCGCGTCCGCCGATTTTTTCCAGCTCGTGTTTTTCTTCCAACTTGTTGGTGAGCGAGAGAATATCAATGGGCTCACTGCGGCGATACAAATCAGCGATGGCTTCAAAAATCCGTTGATGTTTATCCGCGTAGAAATCTTCGACTATGATGCGGTCGCCTACGCTGATGATGGCGTCTTTATCCAACAGCAAAGAGCCAAGCAAAGATTGTTCAGCCTCCAAATTTTGCGGCGTGAGTTTTTCCTCCATAATGTTCCAGCCTATCGCAGGCGCAGACGTGATGCAACTTTCGCTCCGAAATTCGAACTTCGAAATTCGAATTTCGAATATGGACGCAGAATTAGGGACTCGGGACTTCCGATTATGCTATACTACACCCATGTTCGCAGGTCGAAAAACATTCATTCGCGCCACGCTGGTTATGGTCGGAACAATCATCGGCGCGGGAATTTTTGGTGTGCCGGCTATGCTGGGTCGAGCCGGAATTTTAGCCGGCTCAATTATCTTTTGGTGCATCGCCGGGCTGGTGTTGGCCACACATTTATTGTTTGTCGAAATTATCGCGCGCATTAAAGAGCGCAAGCGGCTGCCCGGTTATTTGGAACACGTTTTTGGCGCATGGGCCAAATGGCCAAGCGCAGTCGCTCACACTGCACAGATTGCTGGCGGGAGTTTTTTATACATCATTTTAGGCGGCGAATTTTTGCGCCTCTTGGCTTTTGGTTTTGGTTTTGACGGAGGATCGTTGGGCTTTCAATTATTCTTCTGGTTTTTAAGTTCCTGCATCGTGGCTTCGGCCTTGCGCTTCATGGCCAAGATCGAAGCATATCTCACCTGGGCTTTAGTCGGACTCTTGATCCTGATGCTCGCACTGGCTGTGCCGCAAGCTGATTTTTCTCGTTTCGCCTGGCAAAATTGGGGCAGTTCGTTTGGCGCCCTGGGCGTATTTTTATTCTCTTTAGTGGGTTTGTCGGTTATTCCCGAGGTATTTGAAATTGCACAAAGAAAAATTACCACAACTCGTTGGGCTGTGATTTTGGGTTCATTAGCGTCTGCACTCGTGACTTGGTTGTTTGGTATTTTTATTTACGCAGCCATTCGTAACGGTTCAAGCGCGGATTTTACGGTCATGGCTAATATTTTTCCGGCGTTCCTTTGGTTGATTTTACCGGTGGTGGGATTTTTGGCGGTCATCACTTCATTCATCACCGGCGCTTTTGATCTCAAAGTCATGTATCTGGTTGATTTAAAACAAAGCAAACTCATGAGCTGGGGAGCGGCCTTGGGCTTGCCGCTGGCTTTACTCTTTATCCTGCCGAGAAATTTTCTATCCGGCGTTGAAACCATGGGCGCTTTGGTTTCCGCTTCCAGCGCTCTGCTCGTGGTCATAGCGGCTTTTTTGGTCATGCGCCGCGATAAAAAGCGCGTCTCGATTTGGTGGCGCTGTGCGGCTCCGGCTTTAGCGGCCGCGCTGTTCAGTTTTATTTTTCTTCAACGAATAATTCTTTTCTTTCTATAAAATTTGTTATGTGGTTCAGATTTTTTGCCATCTCATTTCTAAAATTCGTGGTCAGCACCTTCGGCTTATTCGCGCTTTACGCTGGGCTCCTGCCCGCCAGCATTACCGGCGGATGGTTGATTGCTATCACTTGGTTTATTACTTTTCTCTTGGCGTTTTTATTTGCGCATTGGGCTTTGTTGCACACCAAACCGGGCAGTCGCCACGTGCTGTCCTTGGTGTTTGTTTGGTTGCTCGTAACGGTCTGCGGATTTTTAGTCTATGGAATTTTTATTTCAGATCGCGGACCGTGGATTCTTGTGAATTGGGAAATTTTAGGTCAGATCGGTTTGGAAATTGTGGCCATCTTGACTGTGGCTTACCGCGTGCGCCAAAACAAGGTTACGGTTGAGTTGGGTGAGACGGTGACGAGCGGCGAGTAGCCAAGGTTAAAGTATTTTTCAACAGCATGGCCACGGTCATGGGCCCGACTCCGCCCGGAACAGGGGAGAGCCGGCCGGCCGTGGTTTTTAAATTTTTCGCATCCACATCTCCGGTGACTTTGCCGTCAGCCAAGCGATTGGTGCCCACATCAATCACGCACGCGCCGGATTTAATTAAATCTTGTGTCAAAAAATTGGCGCGACCCACGGCTACAACCAAAATATCCGCGTCTTTCACCGCATCGCGTTCCAGGTCTTCGGGATTAAATTTTGTAACCAAACAACCGGCGCGAGTCAGGAGCCGAAGTAGAGGAGCGGAAAAAATTTCCGAGTTGGCAATGATGACGGCCGAGGTTCCGTTCAGCGTGATGTCTGTGGCGGCGATCAAGCGCAAAATTCCCTCGTGCACCGGAGGAAAAATTTCAGCTGTGCCGTCTGCGATGGCCTGCAAATTTTTAGGATGAAAGCCGTCCACATCTTTAGCCGGATCCATGAGCGCGATGAGCGCATCCTGATCGTATTTTTTGGGCAAGGGGATTTGAATCAAAATCGCATGCACTGTTTTATCCGCATTCCAATTCTGAATGATGTCGCGCAATTCGTCCTCGCTTGCGGTATCCGGAAGGCGTCGGATGTCAGTTTCTATGCCAACTTCTCGGCAAGCTTTTTCTTTTAGATCAACATAGAGTTTTGAGGCCGGATTTTCGCCTACCAAAAGCACGGCCAGCTTGGGGTGCAAGCCGGACGCTTCAATTTCTTGTTTCACCTGATCGCGAATGTTCGCGGCCAGCGCTTTTCCGTCAATGATTTGCATGTGAATCTACGGCGCAGAATACACCAAAAAGCGGGTTTTGTCTAGGGCGTTAGGCGAGTACAAACGCTTGACGTTCGGATTAAAACATGCTAAACAATCCTTAGCTATCGTCCTTTGGACAAAGAGTTACAAACTATCCCTCTATTATAGAGGAGAAGGGAGCAAGGAAAATGAAATGGATAACGTTCCGAGATTTTCTCAAACGATGCCGTTTGGGGTTCATCGCTTTGGTGATTGCCGCCGTAGTCTTTGGGATCGCGTTCGGTACGGCTGCTCTCCAGAGAGATACCAAAAACATCAGGATCCAAGTCGAGAACGAACAAGCGCTGGTAGAGTGGGCAAAAGTCAACCAACCAGTGAACCTCAAGAACGCGACCATTCAAGTTCTCCGCGCCGGCAAAACCTCGGGCCACACGCCCTTCGATAGCGCTGATTATCAGGCGTTGGGGCGTTTCGTGGATCTGGTGTTGCTGGTGGCCAATGGGAAAACCGCGGAAGCCAGGATCCAGGCTTACTGCAAGGATTTTCTCAAGACTGACCAGCTTCCGGATGCTACGCCGTACGGCGTGTATCGCGCGCTGGCCACGGAAGATATGAGACCCTTGGAACGCTACGACCTACTGCGAAGTCATCGGCCTCAGACAGAGAGAGCGTCGGATTTCATGATCGTGGATGGGTTGATCCGCACGTGGCTCAAGGGCGACAAGTTGGAGCTCGAGAAACTGCCGGAACAACCAGCTCCCAAGCCCTTAGAGACACGCAATTCGAAAGCGTGGATCATCTTCGCGCTCATTCTATTCGGGATCGCGAATATACGGATGGCTTGGGGATACAACATCGAGGTATTCAAGGATGAGTTTTGGCTGATTAACCCGAAATGGGCCTTGCCGGCGAATCCGGCTGGGTGGCTCATCATGATCCTGTTCGCTCCTGCGTTCGCAGTGCCATGGGTTGGCCGCGCATTCTTCTGGATCGTGCTATATCCCATCGGGTTGATTCTCAAGGGCATCAAGTGGACGCTGTTCGACCTCGACTTGTCCGCGCCGCCGCGCAAGGTTCGCGAATGGCGCGAAGCGCGGCGTGAGCAAGCGCGTCGGAAGATGGCTGAAGAGCAGGTTCGCATTGCCGAGCAGGCTGCACTGGGTCATGACGTGATCAGCGCTCGTCTGAAGTTGGGACACATCCGAGAACTGGTCGCACGTGAGAAGAATCCAGCTTTGCGCAAACAACTGAAGCGCATCGAGCAAAGGCTCGAAGCTGTGGCTCAGGCGCGCCGCTCCAAACAGGTCGTCCGCATAGAAGGGACGGATGGAGCCGATGATCTGGCCGGACTGGTGGACGATTTGCACATGCAGGTCGAAGGTCTGGAAGAGGCTGAAGAGCTCGATGGCTCTTCGACTACAGTCTAGCGCCACTCCTGTTGACAAACCGTATTGGCCTGGTATACTGCAAGTGCTGATCCAAAAGCTGTGGGACGGTTAAACCACGGCTGGCGGGTCTCTCCATGACGAGCCTCCTCCGGTTGGCAGGGATGGTTGGGGGTCTCTTCTTCCCCCTCCATCGGATTCATATCGAAAGGGTCTCTCACGGCAAACGATCTAGGG
The DNA here is from genome assembly GCA_020056125.1 of bacterium. Lineage (GTDB taxonomy): Bacteria > Patescibacteriota > Patescibacteriia > 2-12-FULL-60-25 > 2-12-FULL-60-25 > JAHIUG01. Next base: position 7,381 of record JAGVIJ010000120.1, read on the forward strand.
TTGAAGATCGCGTGCGAGCCCTTTGCGGGAGTGTTCGAGGATAAACGCCTAAGTTGGATCCCGTTTCGTAGGGCGGCTGGCAAAAGGTGGTCGCGGCTCTTCCCCCCCCTAGAGCACAGGTTCAATCCACCAAAGCCAGATCAGCCCTCCCTCGCTCATTCCCGTTTTCTCTTGGCGCCCACTCTCTCGGGTGTCTTTTTTTTATCGAATTTGGAATTTCGAATGTGGAATGTCGAATATTAAATCTTAAACTTCGATATTCGAAATTCGTCATCCTATGGCTGGTACTGGGAAGCGGCCGCAAAGTTCCTGCACCTCTTGGCGCAAGGTTTCAAAATTTTGATCGCCCGCCAATCTCTCCGCAAATTTTTTAAATACTTCGGATCGCTCGGTTTTATCTTCCGGCAGATGGTCATTTTTAATAGCCTGGCTCGCGCGCGCAATCCACTCCGCAATTTTAATCATTTCCGCCGCACCCATGCCGCGCGTAGTGGCGGCCGGCGAACCCAAACGCAATCCGCTCGGATAAAGCGGCGGACCCGAATCTCCGGGAATGGTATTCATGTTGGCATAGAGTCCCACGCGTTCCAGCGCCAGTTGCAAAAATTTTCCGCGACCCGGGCCGGTGGATGTTAAATCAATCAGCAAGAGGTGATTATCTGTGCCGCCGGTTACCAATTTGAAACCATGTTCCACTAATGCTTGTCCCAGAGCTTTGGCATTTTGAACCACTTGCTTGGCATAAGTTTTAAATTCCGGTTGCGCGGCTTCGAGCAAGGCCACGCCAATTCCCGCGATAGTGTTCAAATGCGGGCCGCCTTGCAAACCCGGGATGATGGCTTTGTCGATTTTTTGACCCAATTTTTCATCTTTGGCCAAGCCTTTTTCAGTTACCATAATCAGAGCGCCGCGCGGCCCGCGCAAAGTTTTATGCGTGGTGGTGGTGATAATATGGACGTGCGCCGCCGGGGATTCGTGCTCGCCGGCCGCAATCAACCCCACGATATGAGAGATGTCAGCCGCTAAATAAGCGCCCACCTCATCCGCGATTTTAGCGAATTCAGCAAAAGGAATGGCGCGCGGAATAGCTGTGCCGCCGCACCAAATTAATTTTGGTTTGCACTCCAGCGCCAGTTGGCGAATGACCTCAAAATCAAAGGCGCCGTCGTCGGTAAGAAAATATGGATGACTGGTCCAGAGTTTGGAAGTGGCGCTCATTTTCCAACCGTGCGTGAGATGGCCGCCGGAAAGTAAATCCAAACCCATGAATGAATCACCGGGTTCGCAAGTTGCCATGTACACGGCTAAATTCGCCGGACTGCCCGAATAAGGTTGCACGTTCACATAAGGCACGCCGAAAAGTTTTTTGGCGCGTTCTTGCACTAAAGTTTCGATCTTATCCACCACGGCGTTGCCCGCATAATATCTGCGTCCCGGATAACCCTCGGCATATTTGTCGGAGAGCGGCGTGGCGAGCGCCTGGAGCACAGCCTTTGAAGTATGATTCTCCGAGGGTATGAGCTCTAATCCGTCGCGCTGACGTTGGTTTTCTTCTTCGATCAACTTCAGCATTTGCGGATCAGTGGAGGAGAGAAAAGGATAATTCGTCATATGGGCGTTGGATTTAAAAGTCAGTTCTTAAAATATTACGCCGTTGCCATAAGATGCGCAACAGGGTAATCTTCCGAGTGTCATCGCGAGGAGCCCAGAAAGTTTTTTGGGCGACGTGGCGATCTTTATAACAAAGATTGCCGCGCTCCTATGTCGCTCGCAATGACAAAATTGTATGGAACTGAAATCAATCAAATCTGTGCACCTGATCGGCACAGGCGGCATCAATATGAGCGCGGTGGCCAAAATGTTGTTGGCCGTCGGAGTTAAGGTTTCGGGTTCGGATGTGCGCGCCAACGAACAAACCAAACTTCTTTCCGAACGCGGAGCGCAGATTAATATCAGCGAGCGCGCCGAAAATATTCCGGCGGATGCAGAGCTCGTGATCATCACTTCAGCGGCTCCGGCCACTAATCTGGAACGCATCGAAGCGAACCGCCGCGGTTTGCCCGAGATGACCAATTTCGCTTTTTTGGGCCAATGGTTTGCTGCAGCCAAGACCATAGTGATTGCCGGAACGCATGGCAAAAGCACGACTACGGCCATGTTGGGTTTGATTTTAGAGCGCGCCAAACTTGACCCCACGGTGATCGTGGGCAGTAAGGTCGCGGCTTTTCCGGATGGCAATTTTCGGCCGGGCAAATCAGATCTATTCGTGGTGGAGGGCGATGAATACGCGCGGCATTTTTTGGAATTTCATCCGCACGGTTTGATCTTGAATAATTTGGAATTGGATCATCCGGATGTGTTTGCAAACCTCGAAGCTGTGCTGGCCGCGTTTCACGAATTAGTCAATCAAGTGAAAACCGGCGGCGTGATTGCGGCTAATGT
>JAGVIJ010000032.1 GCA_020056125.1 bacterium
ATCTTTCTTCGGTGGTCTGGTAACCGCGTCCCGGACTAATGGTAATTTCCATTTCCAAAACCGCGGCCTTATCGGTCAAACTCGCCAGCACCAAATCCGGATTCACGATTTCCACATCGGCATTTTTTGAAAAATCGCCGCCCGTCACATCTTTTTCGCCCTTCGCCAACAAACTCAATTTAACCGGTTCAGCTGAATGCAAACGCATGCGCAATAATTTTAAATTCAAAATAATTTCCAACACGTCTTCTTTGCAATAAGGGATTGTGGAAAATTCATGATCCACGCCCTTAATCTTTACCGCCGTTACCGCTGCGCCCGGCAAAGACGATAAAAGCACGCGCCGCAAAGCGTTGCCGATGGTGGTGCCATAACCTTGTTCGCACGGCTCAAACGTTAGCACACCTTCGTTTGTTCGTTCGCCTTTGGTAAAGCGGATTTTAGATGGGAGAAGTAGGGACTCCATAATTATAGAATATAAAAAGGCTAAAAATCTTAGCGCGAATAAAATTCAATTATCAGCTTGGGACTGAACAGCTGTTTCAATTCCTCGCCAGCCGGCAAACTAGTAACTTTAGCCTCCAAATCTTTCAAGCTCGGCGCAACCCAAGAGGGCGCTTCAACTTTGGGCGCATCAGCCAAGGTTTTCCACGAACCTTTGCCGCGCTTGATCTCGCGCACGCGGATGATTTCTCCGGGTCTGACTTGATACGACGGAACATTCACGCGTTGTCCGTCCACCTCGATATGAGCATGTGATACGGCTTGGCGCGCAGCCGGCCGGCTCTTGGCCAAACCCGCACGAAACACCGTGTTATCCAAACGCGTCTCAAGCAAACGTACCAAATTTTCACCTGAATCGCCTCTCATCTTCAATGCTTTTTCAAAATAATTGCGGAATTGTCTTTCAGAAACTCCGTAAATTCTTTTGGCCTTTTGCTTTTCACGCAATTGCTTGCCGTACTCGGTCTGACGAGCCGGACGAGCCGTGGCGCCGTGGACTCCGGGCGGGAAAGGGCGGCGCTTGAGAGCGCATTTATCCCTACCGCAAAGCGACACGCCTTCGCGTCGACACATTTTACAAGTTAATTTCAGCGTTCGCATAGAATATTTTTACACGCGTCTTAAGCGAGGCGGTCGGCAGCCATTGTGCGGGATGGGCGTGATATCTTTAATGGATATAATATTGATGCCTTGCGCATTAAAAGCGCGAATGGCGCCTTCACGGCCGGCTCCGACTCCGGATACGAATAAATTAGCTTCGCGCAAACCGTAATCTTTAACTTTATCGCAAGTGTTCTTAACTACGATGGTGGCTGCATAAGGCGTGGCTTTTTTAGGCCCCTTAAAACCCGTAGCTCCGGCGCTGGACCAAGCCAAGACATTGCCATTTAAATCCGTGATGGAGATGATGGTGTTATTGTAAGTCGCTTGGACGTAAACCTTGCCGTGCGAAATTTGCTTTTTAGCCTTGGCCTTTCTCTTACCGCGCGCCTTTACAGCCTTACCCTCCTCGGAGGCGTCCGCGGTTTTAGCTGTCTTGCCCTCTCCAGCCACAGGCGTTTCGACCGAGGCAGGCGAATCAGCCGCGGTTGCTACGTGACTCGGCGCTGTTACTTGGTTTGCTTCGTCCATAGATTATGTCTTCTCTAGTTTGCGCTTGCCTGAACCCATAGTGCGGCGCACATTGCCGCGCACAGTGCGCGAATTAGTCTTGGTGCGCTGACCGCGCGCCGGCAAATTTTTGATGTGCCGCGTGCCGCGATAGGATCCAACTTCTTTAAGCCGCTTGATATTGCTTAAAACGTCGCGCTTCAATTCGCCTTCCACGCGATACTTTTTCTCCACGATCTCGCGCAGTCGATTGGTTTGTTCGTCATTCAAATCTTGCACGCGCAACTGCCCCGGGATTCCAGCCTCCAATATAATCTTTTGAGCTGTAGAGCGCCCGATACCAAAAATATAAGTCAGCGCTATTTCCGCGCGTTTTTTTGATAGCAATGTTACTCCTGCGATGCGTGCCATAGTTTAGTCAGTGCCCAAGGCCAATTTAGAAATTAAAAAATTTTCTTATCCTTGTCTTTGCTTGTGTTTGGGATTTTTTTTGCAAATAACGACCACGCGGCCTTTGCGCCGCAGAGTTTGACAATCGCGGCAGATTGGTTTTACCGAAGATCTAACTTTCATAATGTTTAGGCAAATACGACATCAACGAACCCCTCTCTTTTTCGTGTGAAAGGGGCCGCTTGAGTGGGCTATAATCTAAAGGTTATTCGTCCTTTTGTCAAATCGTAGGGCGAGACCACCACCTGCACCCCATCGCCCGGGGTCAATCTAATATGATTCATCCTCATTTTTCCCGATAAATGAGCCAAAATCGTGTGCCCATTGTCGAGTTTGACCTTAAATGTACCGCTGGGCAGACATTCTTCCACCACTCCCCTAAATTCAATCGTGTCTTTATGCGAATCTGCCCGTTTGTTTATCATAGTTTATACTCTAGCTCCAAAAATTAGTTTTTAAAGTCAAAAAATTATCCACACCCTATATGGCGCAATTATAGCTAAGCTAAGCCGAGGAGTCAAATAAAAAGACTAAACCTCAACCTTATCCAATCGTAGCTTTGATCCGACGCACGCCCGCAACCACGGCTTCTTCTTTGATAATCTTAAATTTTTTAAGTTCGCTTGTATGGCCAGCATGCGGCCCGCCGCAAATTTCAATGGAAAAATAATCCGGCTTGGCGCCCACAAAATATACTTTAACTTTTTCTCCGTACTTCTCTTCAAACAATCCGATGGCTCCGGATTTTTTTGCAGCCGCGACAGTCATCTCTTCGCATTGCACCGGTAAATTTTTTGTAATGGCATCGTTCACCAAGCCTTCAACTTCTTTGATTTGCTCCGCGGTCATCTTTTTTGAATAAGTAAAATCAAAACGCAGGCGCTCGGTTGTAATGTTTGATCCTTTTTGCGCCACATCAGAGCCCAAAACTTTTCGCAGCGCCGCATGTAAAAGATGCGTCGCCGTATGCAAACATGTGGTTTCCACCGAATGATCCGCCAGCCCGCCCTTGAACAATCCCTCGGTGGCTGTGCGCGATAACTCCTGATGCTGTTCAAATTCCCGCTTAAACTCCTCCACATCCAAATTGCCGCCGCGCTCGCCCACCAATTCCTGCGTCAGTTCTAAAGGAAATCCATAAGTCGAAAACAGGATAAACGCCTCTTTGCCGCTGATTACGCGATCCTTCATCATCTTTTCAAATTCTTTTAAACCTTGCTCCAAAGTTTTGCCGAACTTTTCCTCTTCTTTTTTCAACTCGCTGACGATGCGCTCGCGATTTGTTTCGAGCTCTTTATAATGAGAACCAAACTCGTCGATAACCACTGTGCCCAATTGATCGGTAAAAGTTTTTTTGATGCCCAAGCGCCGACCCTCGCGAATAGCGCGGCGTATCAAGCGGCGCACGATATATCCCTGGCCGAGATTGGACGGCGTCACTCCATGTTCATCGCCGATAATGAAAACCGCGGTGCGCAAATGATCCGCGACAATCCTAAACGAACGATCATGCGCCTCATCTCGTCCATACTTTATTCCGGAGAGATCAGCCAGCGCGCCAAAAATTCCGGAAAAAATTTCGGTTTCAAAAACATTATCTTTGCCCTGTAAAATAGCGGCTGTGCGCTCCAACCCCATGCCCGTGTCAACATTTTTTTGTTTCAGCGCCGCAAATGAGCCGTCCGCGCGCTTTTCGTATTCCATAAAAACATCGTTCCAAATTTCCACAAAGCGGCCGCAGTCGCAATTGGGATGGCAAGCTTTTCCGTAAGCCGGATCGTGCGGACGACCCGTATCATAAAACATCTCGGTATCCGAACCGCACGGCCCGGTGGCGCCAGCCGGACCCCACCAATTTTTTTCTTTAGGATAAAGATAAATGCGCGGCCCTTTGACTCCGGTTGCCGGTTCGTCCTTACCGGTCTGACTGACCTTGGCCACCATGCCCCGCATGGCGAATTGCGTCTGCCAAATACCGATGGATTCTTCGTCGCGCGGCGCGGTTTTGTCGCCCGTAAACACCGTCACAAAAATTTTCTCCGCATCCAGGCCCAACCATTTTTTATCCGTCAAAAATTCAAACGACCAAGCGATGGCTTCTTTTTTAAAATAATCGCCCAGCGACCAATTGCCCAACATCTCAAAAAACGTCAAATGACGATTATCCCCCACTTCATCAATATCGCCGGTGCGCACGCATTTTTGCACGCTGGCCAAACGTTTGCCCATGGGATGCGTTTGCCCGATGAGATAAGGCACGAGCGGATGCATACCCGCAGTCGTAAAAAGCACCGTGGGATCCTCTTGGGGAATCAACGACGCGGATGGAATAACGGCGTGCCCGCGCTCGCTGAAAAACTCAAGAAATTTTCGTCGTAACTCTTTTACCAGCATATATAATTTAAATTCTATCTTCCATTATTATGCCACATCTCCAATCACCTGTTTCTCCGCCTGCTTAACCAACTCCAACGGCTCAAGCAACACCTTTTCCTGACCGGTCAGCGTGTGCTTGAGGAATTCAGCTTGATTCACAAAAACTTTCAAGAGCGACGTATCAATGTCCACGCCCTCTAACCCCGGAGCGATAAACAGATAAGCTTTAACGCCTTTATGTTTATAATCAGACGGCACAATGATAATTTCGCGGCCGTCGTCATCGCGGAAGCAAGCATGCACTAAACCGGCTTCGTGAATTCGGCGCAATTCCTTGTTCGGCACCTTAAACACAAAGGCCTTGTCCAGCGAATGCAGAACTTCGTGTTTGGTTTGCAAACGTTCCAGATCCACATAGCGAATCAGTGCGGCATGCGCCCCGGCGCTTTCAGCCGCGCTTTGCAACAAAGTATTCAGCAGATCTTTGTGCGACTGATCGCCATCTAACATCTTGAGCGAGGTTTGGTTGGCCAATCGTTTAAGCACCTCCATCTGACGGTTAATATTGCCGATGTATCGGTAAGAATCCACCAGCTCGTGGCGTGCGCGATCGTATTCGCTCTTGGCGTCTTCGTGCTCTTTTTCAGTCTTCTCCATGATGCGCTGATAAATTGAAAAAGTCGCCAAACCCACCAAGCCAAAGAGAAAAATAAAACATTCCTCCACGTGGCGCTCCGGAATACCAAAAAAATTCTTGGTAATAAGCGAGGGAGATAGCACCGCCAGCACAAAAAGCGCCAAGTAAACCAGCGAAATCCATTCCAGCCTGACTGGCAACAGCCCTTTATCTTTCATGGCCGGAATAGTACCCTATGAGCGGCTAAGCGGACAAGGGATCATCCCGGCCGCGATCCGCATTGACGCGTTAAACAAAAATTTATTTCATAAAAACTTAAATCCTATGGAAATCTTTCCCCCCAAGAAAATCAAAATTGCGGAAATTAAAGCTGAGAGCCGCGGCGTTGTCGCGACCAAAAAAATCTTGAAAAATGAAATCATCGAGATTTTCCCCTTGGTTATTTTGCGCCGCAAGGACAACCGGTTCATCAAAAATAAAAAGACCTCCGATACCTTGTACTATTATTATCTCCAACAACCGGAATTTAGACGGGACAGCGTCATGCTGGGCTACGCCTCCTTGTACAATCACAGCTCGGATCCAAACGCGGAGCTGGACTATCCCGGTACTCCCAAAAAAAATCACGCATTTTTTAGAGCCATCAAAAATATAAAAGCCGGAGAAGAAATCACCTGGGATTATTGTTTTGATAACGACGTGGTTGAATTCCTGCCCGCCAAACAAAAAAAGTAAATTTGTGCTATTCTATGGCATGATATGCCATTAAATAATGGGGAGGCGTTAAAGGCCTCGGAACTGCGCTACCGCAGAGTTTTTGAAGCCGCGCGCGACGGCATTCTGATAGTTGATTTTGAGACCGGCCTGATCTTGGACGCGAACAAATTTTTGATCGACTTGCTGGGTTTATCCAAAACGGATTTTTTGCAAAAACATCTCTGGGAAATCGGCGCCCTCAAGGACATCGCCGCCTCGCAAAAAAACTTCCAAAAATTACAAAACAAAAACCATGTCCGCTTTGAGGATTTGCCGCTCGTGGCCAAGGATGGAAAAAAAATTAACGTGGAATTTGTGAGCAATGTTTATGAAGTGGCGGGCGAAAAAACCATTCAATGCAACATCCGCGATATTACCGAGCGCAAACAGCTTGAGCGCCAGGCTCAAAAGCGCATAAAGGAGTTGCAGGCCTTCTTTAGTTTCGCGGAAATCACTGAACAGCCCCACATCACTCTGGATCAGGTGTATCAGAAAGTGGCGGATATCCTGCCTAAAAGCTGGCAATATACGGACATCGCTTGCGCTCGAACCACGCTTGGCGATAAAGAATTCCGTACAAAAAATTTCAGAGAATCCACTTGGATGCAATTCGCTCCGGTTAAAGTGCAGGGCGCGGTCGTGGGTAAAATTGAGGTTGGTTATCTTGATGAGCGGCCTGAAGCTGATGAGGGGCCTTTCATGAAAGAAGAACGAATGCTGATCAACGCGCTAGCTGAGCGCTTAGGGCGCATTACCGAGCGCATGCGATTGAGGCAGGAATTTCAGCGCGCTGAACAAGAGTTCAAGGCTGTTTTTGATCACGCGGCGGATGGAATATTAATAGTCGATCCGGAAACCAAAAAATTCCGCTTGAGCAATCCAACTATTTGCCGCATGCTGGGTTATACTTCGGAGGAAATCGAAAATTTAGGCATCATGGATATTCATCCCAAAAAAGACGTTCCTTACGTACTCGAACAATTCGCCAAACAAGTCCGAGGAGAAAGTACATTAGCCCAGGATTTACCCGTGCAACGAAAAGACGGGGGTGTGTTTTATGCGGATGTGAATGCCACGCCCATTGCCATCGGCGATCAACAATATCTCATGGGATTTTTTCATGACACCACGGAGCGCAAAAAAGCCGAAGAGGAGATAAAAAAATCCAAAGAAGCGTTGCAGGCCAAGGTGGAAGCTTTGGAACGGCTGAATCAATTAACCCTGGGTCGCGAATTGAAAATGATGGAACTGAAAAATAAAATTAAAGAGTTGGAAGCGAAACTAAACAAACAATAAACAGTTTGCGATTCCTGCCATCCTATGAACAAAGAGACCTTAAACAAAATTGGATGGTTTGCATCAGCCATGGGCATAGCCTTATTTTTTTCGTATCTGGATCAAGTTCGATTGAATCTTTCCGGCCACCCGGGATCTGTCATTTTGCCGATTATCACCACTATCAACTGCGTAGCGTGGGCATCATATGGCTGGCTCCGAACCGCCAAAGATTGGCCTATCGTGATTTGCAATTTATTGGGAATCGTAGTGGGAATCCTCACAGCCGTTACGGCGGTGATGGGATAAAAAAACGCGCCATTGAGCAGTCTCAAATGACGCGTGATGAGCGAACCGAAGAGAGTTCGCTAGACCGACGAATCCAATTCCTCGTCCGGGTCGTCCAGGTTCACGTCCGAAGGGTTTGGACCCGTCTCCGAAGAATCCGAGGTATGCCGACGGTAGAAAATCACGATGGTGCAGTTGACGGCGTCGCATACTACCTTGCCGGGAATAGCAGACACATCAGCGTGGCGAGAGATGATCTCGACGCCTTTATTCGCCTCGAGCCACCCGTTCACCTCCTTTTCCAACTCGTCGAACAAGTGTGAAGTGCTTCGAGTAAAAATCTTGACCTGTTCCATGGACAAATCTCCTTTCTACACGTTAACGGCCATGTTGCCACTGAACGCTCTATGCTTAGCAAACTTAACGCTTTAGGTCAAGCCCCGGGTGATTCAATTTTAATCTCTCCTCCCGTCCAAACATCATCCCGGAGCGAAAATAATGAGAATAAAAAAATCCTAGTGACACTATTTCGCGATAGCGTAAAAGTGTCACGGCTAGGTTGCTAGGTTGGAAGATTAAATTCTCGGCGCAACCAACGATCATTGCTCAATGTCTCTATACACATATAAAGCGCTTCGTGGCGAACCTTGTATTTAGCACGCAACAGATCAAGAACATCACGGCATTCATAAGGATGAACCCACACGCTGTCCTGCAAACGCATAAAACCCAGCGCCCTAAGAGTATGACGAATGCCATCGCGAATAAACTTGCGCTCTTCAGGGACATCAAAAATCAGCACGCGCCATTTGCCATCCCATTTTTTTGGTTTTTGAATCTTTTTTTGTTGACACTGATAAGCAAGAAACGCTTCATGCCCTTGAGCCGTAAGACTCACCCTCCATCCTTGGCGAGTTTGTTTCATTACAATCCAACCTCGCTTATCAAGGCGGTAAATCGCTCTTTTGAGAGCAGCGGGAGATCTTTGCTGACGACACTTTTTTGGTACCAGATGAATCAACCCCGGAGCCATGGCTCCGGCAATCACAATGCCGGTTATCCCGACAACCGCGAGGACAATCCGAGCTGCTTCGCCCGCATGAAAGCGTATCTGTTTTTCACCCGTTTGTTTTTCACCCGACATACTGATAGTTTACCAAAAGTGACACTTTTACGCGATAGCGTAAGAGTGTCACTTCTAAAAGTTCTACATTTGAAAAAAATAAAGTGTAAAAAATTAATAAAATATAAAATAACAAAGACACCATCTGCTGACATTCCTGTACCTTCTTTCAAGAAAACCAAAAGTGACACTATTTCGCGATAGCGTAAGAGTGTCACTCTTTACTTTCATCTCTTAAAACCGACTTTTTTAAAAAAACAAAAAGCGCTCAAGCCTAGCATCTAAACCTAACGTATTAATATTTTAGGCAATTATACCCCCGCCCAGGCAGAGGTCTTTTTGATAGAAAACCGCGGATTGGCCGGGCGCTATGGCGCGCACCGGTTTGTTTAAGCGAATGCGGATCAACTTGCCCGCCGCATCAATCGTGGCTTTCTCTGCGGGCTGGCGATAACGCACTTGCACTGCCACACGCGCCGGCATTTTTGGCGCCGCGCCTTTTATCCAACGCGGGTCATGCACAAAAAATTCCGAGCGAAATAACAGCGGATGCTCGGCATGCGGCACCACAATCAAACGATTTTTTTTAATATCTTTATCCGCCACATACCACGTGTGACCTCCTTCATCCAAACCAATACCCTGGCGCTGGCCGATAGTATACTGATCTAAACCCGTATGTCGGCCTAAAACATTTCCGTCAGGATCCACAATGTCGCCGGGACGCGCTGGAATTTTTTTACGTAAGAATTCTCCCATGTCCAACTTACCGATAAAACATACGCCTTGACTGTCCGGTTTTTCAGCCACGGGCAGATTGAATTTGCGCGCCAACTTGCGCACCGCGCTCTTTTTGAACTCCCCCACCGGAAAGAGCGAATGCGCCAAGGCATCTTGCGCTACGCGATAAAGAAAATAGGATTGATCTTTGTTCGGATCAACGCCGCGCAAGAGGCGAGCTCGCCCATCTTTTTCAAAATCAATCCGCGCATAATGACCGGTCGCGATATAATCAAAACCGAATTTTTTAGCGGTCTCAAAAAACAAACCGAATTTTATAGCTTCATTGCACAACACATCGGGGTTGGGCGTTTCGCCGGCCGCATAACCCGCGAACAAATTTTTCACCACGCGTTCGCGATATTCTTTTTCAAAATCAAAAGTCAAAAGCGGGATACCCAGCTTGGCCGCTACGCGCAAAGCATCGCGGCGTTCGCCGCGCCACGCGCATTCACCGGTCCATACATCGGCCGTATCCGACCAATTCTTAATAAAACCACCGGTAACTTCAAAACCGCGCTGTTGCAAAAGCGCAGCCGCAACACTCGAGTCCACCCCGCCGGACATGCCGACCAGGACTCGCTTTTTGATTGGTTTGGGCATAAGAACGCTCACCACTTATACACTTCCCAAACCCATTTGGCAAGAGCTTCGGCTGACACGAATGATGCTTCGCGCGACGGCGCGCCCAACACCACGACCAGCACATGGCGATCATTATTCCCAACCGCTTCCATGGGTCGCAATCTAACCGCTAAATTGTATTGAGACTCTTCCAAATATCCGGTTTTGCCGCCGGTCACAAATACGTCGTTGTATTGCGGATCAACCAAGAGCGCATTAGTGGTTTTGATGGTTTTCATCTCGCCGGTGTTGCGAATTTTAAAACGATATTGCGCGGTGGTCGCGGACTTTTTAATCCAGGCATTATCAAACGCACGCCAAGCTAATTTAGCCAAATCGCGCGCACAAGTTACGTTTGACGGATCAATGCCCGCCGCGTCCACAAACGTGGTGCGGCGCATTTCAAACGCCTCGGCTTTGGCATTCATGGCGCCTAAAAACTTTTTTGCGCCCAAGCCGCTCAAGCGCGCCAGAGCCATGGCCGCATTATTGGCGCTGGCCGTGATGCTGGAATAAATCAAATCTTGGGTAGTGAGTTTGGCGCCCGAGGCTATGCGCAAACGGCCGCCGCCCACTTCGTCAGCCGAAGTCATGGCCACCACTGTTCCATCCGGCGCTTGGTTATCCAAGTAAACCAAGGCGCTCATGAGTTTGGTGAGCGAGGCTGCGGGCCAAGCCCTCAGGCCTTCATATTCATACAAAATCATGCCGCTCTCCACATCCACCGCAATGGCCGCGGAAAATTCCCCCTTGTCTCTGGGATAATCAGTCTCGCGCGTAATTTTCTCCGGACCTAAAATTCCAGCTCGCACAGTCGTTGGAGCCAGACATAAAATCAGAGCCAAAAAAAATAAAACGCGTTTCATGTTTGAAAAGTTATTGCGAATCTTATCCGCCTTGAATCAATTGCTTAAGCCAATCAGCTAAAGCCTGGGCCAGCGCCGGTTGGTTTTCCAACATTTTTGTGCCATGCCCCGCATCCTTGGCCGGCACAAACTCTTTTTGGATTGAGGAGGCGGCCGCTAAAATATCCTGTGAGTCTTTAAATGAATCCGGATCATCCATTTCAGATGCCGCGATCCACAATGATTGTTCGGGCAAAATTTCAACCACATCCGCCACGGCATTCAAACCCCGATAATTTTTACCGGCTGATAACAGCGCCGCGCCCTTTAGCTGCGGCTCTTCGCGTAATAATTGCACAGCCAAATTCGCTCCGATCGAAGCGCCCACCGCGGCGATGCGTCCGACTTCATGACCGCGCCCTTTGATCCACTCCACGGCCGCCAGCGCATCAAACAGCGAGGATTGATGTTCGCTGTCAGTAAATCTTTGATAATCGATTTTTAATCCGCCCGGACCATCTAGGCTTTCTCCGTGGCCGCGCAAATCAATGGCTAGCGATGCCAAACCGCGCTTGGCCAAAATATCCTGAAAGGTAAGCCAGGATTTGCGCGTCTCTGGCATGGTGTGCAATAGAATTACGGCGCCCAAAGTGGTGGGTGCAGTCACCCAATTGCCCACGATGGTCACATCGTCCATGGTTTTAAAATTCACTCGTTCCATACAACTTTAGATTAAACGTAAAATTTAATTTTCTCTCCGGGGGAAACTTTTTTAGGTCCTGAACCGGCCGGTAGCTTTGGCGCAGAAGGAGGCGCTGATCCGGTGGGACGGACTGAACTCACGGCCGGTTTAAAAACCGTGGCGCTGCGCGCATCTAAATTTTCCACGTTTTCAACCGAATCCGGCCGCTCGTGATTTGATGAATCTTCCGCCGGCTCATCCAGCATGTCTGCGGTTTCTAAATCCGCTTCGGGCGCTGCCTTGGCCGCGGGCTTGGCTGGAGACGGAGTTGGAACAACAACCGAAGATCTATTTTTTTTCTTCTTTTTCTTTTTATGCGGTGGAGTAATTTCGCCGCTGCCCAACTTTTGTTTATCGGTTTCCAGCGCTCCGCCCTTTTGTTGAGTCAGTTCAGCGACCAAACTTGGCGCAGGTTCGCGCCGCACAACCTCGTGCCGTTCGACCGGCGGTTTAACCGGTAAATTCTTAACTTCTCCCACAATGCGCGGCCGATTGGGCTGGGGTGGCTCTTCGGTTTTGGGCTTGTCCACCGGTTTTTTACCTTTTTGTTCTTCGCGCACCAGGGGCATGCATTCAGCGCAATAAATCGGCCGGCTGGGATCAAGCTTGACCGGCATATCCCATTTTTTACCGCAGCG
>JAGVIJ010000037.1 GCA_020056125.1 bacterium
GCCTTGAGCCAGTCGAAGAGCTCGTCGCCCGGAAACTCGCTAGGCTCCTCCGGGTCGCACGCGCCCACCTGCACGAAGCTGTGGGCGATCCGGGTCGACCCCGCATCGCTTGCGACCAGGGCCGCGAAGTCCGCGAGCCACTTACGCGGCTCCGCCGGCCAGTCCTTCTTCTCTTCCTTCATCTTCCTTCTCCTTCCGCTAGTAGAAGAAGATCACGCATTCGTGATCCTCCGTGATCTGCCGCGGCAACGCCAGCACGCAGATTGCGCACTGGATCCTCCACGGCCGCCACCACCTTTTCTTGATGATGACCATCTCGCACCTCCTGTAACTTGGGCACAAATTATGCCGCATCAATCTGACAGGCCTTTTTTTGAAAGAGCCTATGGAGAGAGTTGAACTCCCTCGAATTTATTCCTGTCAGACTGGTGTGGCATGGGAAGCGATCGAGCCTGTCGCGTGGTTCTCCGCAGTATTGCGGGGAACTTTACGCGAACAAGTGATTGCTTCCCATGGTTGTTGTGCGGACGCTAGTGCGCCCGCGGTTTGCTGCTGGGCGGACTCTGATCCACCGCGCCCAGCGCTTCTAGCTCAGCCTCGGGAATCGGCTGGTTCGTCCGGAACAATTCTCCGACTGACGACCGGCCGCCCACGAGCCGAGCCCCATGAACCTCCCGGAGGAGATCCTTGGCTGCCTCTGCATCGGCTCTACTTGCGTAGAACCGATTGAGCACCAAATAGATATTCATCCCTTCTTCCTCCTCCTGGTTGGTGAATGGTTGGTGGCATCGGTGGGAGTCGAACCCACTCGCATCCCTGACGACCCGTGAAGGCAGAGCTACCGGCTCTCTTTTTGTCAGGCGATGCCATATGTTTTGAGAAACGCATGTTCCTCAATTCGATTTCCGATGTATTTTGTCATTGCGAGGAGCGAAGTGACCTGCCTACCGGCAGGCAGGCGAAGCAATCTTTTTAAAAGGATTGCCGCGCTACGCTCGCAATGACATTGCTACCATCAGATATCCAATTGAGGATCTCAATTGATATTGAGTATTCGGAACTGCGGTGTTAAACTCGAGTCATATGTCAGACCAACCAACCACCCGAGAAATTCTTGAAGCTATTCAGGATTTATCAACCACCTTCGACCAAAGGTTTGATACTGTGGATCAAAGGTTTGATACTGTTGATCGCAGGTTTGATGCCGTTGATCAAAAATTCAGTGTCGTTGATTATAATTTCACAGAAGTCAGACGGGATATATCTCAAGTCAAACAAGACATGGGTCAGATGAAACAGGATTTAATAACCGAAATCGATCGATTTGTAGTTCTTCACCAAACCTTGGATGTTGAATTGGTCTCACTGCGCTCGCGTTGCGAACGTATGGAATCATTCATGGTTCAGGTAGCCAAACGACTTGACCTTGAATACAACCCAACCTAACTCACCACTGAGAAATTTACATTCCTCAATTCGATTTCCGATGCATGATCGGGAATCCAATTGAGGTGAGGAGCGATAGATGTGAAATCCGTCGCTCCCCGAGAAACCTTGTTGAGTTTTATTTTTAGTTTATTTTTTCTTTTTCTTGCTTCTTTTCCTCTCTTATTTTTGAGGTTGTTTTTTCCCGCTCTCGTACACCTCATAGCGCGAGAGAGGTTTGTTGTTGAACTAGGCCGCGATGCCCGGGTCGACGAACGGGTCGACCAGGGATCCGTCGGGCCGGGTCACGAAGACCAGGCGACCCTCGACCCGTCCGACGTAGCCCTTGGGCAGGGGCTCCGCGGTCTCCACGCAGAGGCGGAGCATCACGAGCTCCGCGAGCCGCTGCCGCACGCGATCGTTGTGCCGCTGGCGCTGGGACACCGGAGTCGAAGTCGAATAATTCTTCATTTCTTCCTTACCTTCTTCACGTCCTCGCATGATCCGCTTGAATGCAGATAGATGGAGAACGTGCTGCCAAATTTCACAATCATATTCATCATGGAATTTGGTAGATATTAAATTGTCAAAGTCCAGCTTCACCTTTGTGATGGTTCTGCTGTTAGCGAAACAAAAAAGGTGACAATAGGCGCGTAAACCAATAGAGAGCTACGCAACTATTATCACCTTTCCTTTTGGCCGCGCTCTCCACTTCGCGGTCCCCCGATAGGAATCGGGGGAAACTGTGTGTCTTTGAATTTATTGAAGGTTCGATTTAACAAATACACTATAACACACTTTGGACTTTTTGTCAAGCCCCCTTTACCCCGTATTTAAGCCAAATTATGCCAAGCCTACTTTCCCGCATATTTTAGCCAAATCCGCTAAAACCTAACAAAACTGCATAAAAAAACGCGCATCCCCCAAGCTAAACAGACAGCTTTGGAGACGCGCTCGAGAAGCGGTGGCCCGGGCAATCCCTGTTTTCCCGGGATGAAGAGAGGATCGCAGGGTTCGGTCTTCCGGACTGGGCGGAAGGCGGTTTGGCGATCCGGCACTTTCTTACTGTATGGCGATGGGAATGGTCATAGTGCTGAAACTAAAAGCTACCCAGGCTAAATTGTCGAGTATGCTCACACTGATGATCAAGGCCTTTCGCTTGCGCCAATCTTTGCGCAAAGCTTTCCACTGACGACTATAAAATAAATAACCGATCATGACCAAAGTGATGAACGTGCTGGTGAACCAATTAATCAAAAGCGGGCTGGTGTGGCGTGCGCCTACTCCAAATAAAAAACTCGTTAGTCCCATGCCGATGGTGGCAAACGCCGCCAGTATCACGCCCTTCTCCAAACGAACACGCCGCAAAACATGCAATGACTTAAGCGACACGAAAAATATACCTGCCACGAGCGTTACTATGAGCGCTCCTTGAAGGAAGGACAATTGTTCGGATAAAAAATAGCTTTCCGGGGCAACGATAACCGGAACCTTCAGCGCATAAATGGGTGCGACGACTGAAATCTTGCCCACGCGCAGCGCCTCAAAATCCAATA
>JAGVIJ010000009.1 GCA_020056125.1 bacterium
ATCACGAGCGATGCCAATGGCCCCAAGCACCTGCAAATCAAATTGACTCGCGCCAAGTTGGAAGAATTGGTCGGGGATTTAGTGCGCAAAACTTTGGAGCCGTGCCGCAAGGCTCTGGCTGACGCGGGCATGAAACCTTCGGATGTGAATGATGTTTTGCTGGTGGGCGGTATGACGCGCATGCCCATGGTGCAACAAACCGTGGAACAATTTTTTGGCCGCAAGCCCAACATCTCCGTGAATCCGGATGAGGTGGTAGCTGTGGGCGCGGCTGTGCAAGCCGGCAATTTACAAGGCGATATCAAGGGCGACCTGTTGCTTTTGGACGTCACTCCTTTGTCCCTGGGTTTGGAAACTTTGGGCGGCGTCATGACTAAATTGATTGAACGCAACACCACTATCCCCACTTCCAAATCCCAAGTTTTTTCCACGGCCGCAGATAATCAAAACACGGTGGAGATCCATGTTTTGCAAGGCGAACGCGGCATGGCGCCTGATAACCGTTCGCTCGGGCGCTTTACTCTTTCCGGAATTCCCATGGCTCCGCGCGGCGTGCCCCAGGTTGAAGTGACTTTTGATATTGATGCCAACGGCATTCTAAACGTCAAAGCTAAAGATCGCGCTACGAGCAAAGAGCAACAAATCACCATCACTGCGTCCACGAATTTGTCCAAGGATGAAATTGGCCGCATGAAGCAGGATGCGGAAGTGCATTCCGAGGAGGATAAGAAAAAGCATGAATTGATCGAAGCGCGCAACGTGGCTGAAACCATGGTCTACACCACGGAGAAGATGTTGAAAGAGGCCGGAGACAAAGCCGCGCCTGCAGATAAAGCTGAAGTTGAAGTGAAATTGGAAGCGTTGAAAAAACTTAAAGACAGCGCTGATGCAGAGGCTATTCGCAAAGCCGGCGATGAATTAGCGCAAGCCGCGCAAAAAATCGGAGCGGCCATGTATCAAGCCGCGCAAGCGCAATCAGCTCCGGCTGGCGCCACGCCGCCCCCGACTGATCAAGAACCAAAATCCGATGAACCCAAAGAAGGGGAGTTTGAAGATAAAAAATAAATGTCCAAAGATTATTATAAAATTCTCGGCGTTGAGAAGAACGCATCAGAGGACGAGCTTAAAAAAGCCTATCGCCGCTTGGCGCACGAACATCACCCGGATAAAAATGGAGGCGACGGACAAAAATTCAAAGAGGTGAACGAGGCGTTTCAAGTTTTGGGCGATGCGCAAAAGCGCGCGCAATATGACCAATTCGGTTCAGCCGCGTTTGATCAAGGCGGTTTTGGCGCAGGCAATCCAGCCGGCGGATTTGGGTTTGATCCCGGCGGATTCAATGTGAACTTTGGCGACATGGGGGATTTGGGCGATATTTTGGGCGGCATGTTTGGTTTTGGCGGCCGCGGTGCGCGCCAGAGAAAAGGACAGGATATTCAAGTTGATGTGGAGATTGAATTTTTGGATGCGGTGCGCGGCGTGAATAAAAAAATCGGTTTATACAAACAAGATAAATGTTCAGGTTGTGCGGGCAACGGAGCTGCGGCTGATTCCAAACTCAATACCTGCAAGACCTGCAACGGCCAAGGCCGCGTGGAGCGCGCCCAGCGTACCATCTTTGGCACGGTGCAATCCTTTGTCGCTTGCGCAGAATGCCAAGGCACGGGCCAAGTGCCGGAGAAACCTTGCGCCAAATGCCGCGGCACAGGCGCGGAAAAACGCAATCAAGAAATTGAAATTAATATTCCGGCCGGAATCTCGGACGGGGACGCCATTAAAGTCAGCGGCGCCGGAGAATATGCCGGACGCGGCGCACACGCCGGAGATTTGTTGGTGCGCATCGGCGTGCGGCCGCATCCATCGTTTGAACGGCAGGGCAATGATATTTATTCCACGGTTGAAGCGGCGTATTCCATGCTGACCTTGGGCGGTAAGATTGATGTGCAAACCGTGGATGGTGCGAGTTCGCTTAAAATCCCTCAAGCCACCAAGCCCGGCACAGTGTTTAAATTGCGCGGCAAAGGTTTGCCTTTTATGCGTTCCATGGGACGCGGCGATCACATGATTACCGTGCAAGTCAAAGTGGAAAAAAAGTTGTCGCGCGAGCAAAATGATTTAGTGGAGAAATTGCGCGGCCTGGGGCTTTAATACTCGTTCGGCGGAAAGTGCTATAATATATCGGATGAGTTCACTTTTAGATTTAGGCGGCGCTTTGAGCCCGGGCTTGTTCTCCTGGGATCTGGTCATCATTTTGATTTTGGTGATCGGCGCTTTGTTTTACGGCCTGTCGTTGGGCCGCGAGCGGGTTTTGTCGTTGATTGTGGCGTCGTATATTGCGCTGGCTATCATGACCAACGCTCCGCTTCTGGCCAATGCCACGCCCAGTTTCAGCGCGGACGAAAACGCGTTGCTTAAAATTATCGGCTTTCTTTTTATCTTGATGTTATTGTTTTATTTCTTTTCCCGTTCGCGCTTAATCGGCCGCATTCGAGGTTTTGCGCTCTCCGCGCTTTGGCAAACCATGGTGTTTGTTTTTCTGCAAGTTGCATTTCTAATGACCGTAACTTTGGAATTTTTACCCGAGACCAGAACCGCGGGGTTGTCCAAATTCACGCATGATTTATTTTTGAATGATTATAGCCGCACCATCTGGATCAGTTTACCCGCCTTGTTTTTGGTGTTAATCTCTTTTCGGAAAAGCACTGATCCGAATACGCTATGAGCAAAGAGCCAAAATTAAAAATTTGGAATACAGCCAGCCGTAAATTGGAAGAGGTCAAACCGGCCAAGGCCAAGCAGATCGGTTTTTATGCGTGCGGTCCCACGGTTTATCAGCGCGCGCATATCGGGAATTTTCGCGCTTATATTCTGGAGGATATTTTGCGGCGCCAATTGGAGCATCGCGGATACAAAGTTAAACACGTCATGAATATCACTGACGTGGGTCATTTAGTGGGCGATACGGATCATGGCGAAGACAAGATGGAAAAAGCCGCGCGTGCGACCAGCAAAACCGCGTGGGAAATCGCCAAAGAATATACGGCGCTGTTCAAGCAGGACATGAAGCGTCTGAACATTGAGATGCCTACGCTCATGCCCAAGGCCACGGATAATATTAAAGCGCAAATCAATTTAATTAAACAATTGGAGCGCAAGGGTTTCACTTATCGAACTGCTGATGGAATTTATTTCAATACCGCAAAATTCAAACCTTACGGCAAATTTTCCGGCCAGCCTTTGGCACAAAAGCAAGCTGGTGCGCGCGTTGAGGTCGGCGCCAAAAAACATGCCACGGATTTTGCGCTGTGGAAATTCAGTTATCCGAACGGCTTATCACGTAAAGACTATCTATCGTCGGACACAGGACGTGAGACGCAGGACGTAGGACGACGTCAAATGGAATGGCCAAGCCCTTGGGGCGTGGGTTTTCCGGGCTGGCACGTGGAGTGTTCAGCTATGGCGCGTCAAGAGTTGGGTCAGCCGTTTGATATTCATGCGGGCGGCGTGGATCATATTGCGGTGCACCATGAAAATGAAGTGGCACAAAGCCAGGCGGCCTATGGCAAAAAATTAGCCAACTACTGGTTCCACGTAGAATTTTTAATGGTGGATGGACAAAAAATGTCCAAGTCGTTGGGGAATATTTTTACGCTGGAGGATTTGGAACAGCGCGGTTTTAATGCGCTGGATTTTAGATATTTTCTGCTAGCTGCGCATTATCGGCAAAAACAAAATTTTACTTGGGAGGCGCTGGAGTCCGCGCAAAATACTTTAAGCAAATTGCGGCAGACGGTTCAGACTTGGGACAAACCCGAGGGTGATTGCGCTGACCTGTCGGCAGAATTCTCTGCGGCCCTGGATAACGATTTAAACACGCCTCAAGCGCTGGCTGTGCTTTGGAAATTGGTGGATTCAAATTATCCGAGTTCAGCCAAATCCGCCGCGATCTTAAACATGGATCGAGTTTTGGGTTTAGGTTTGGATAAATTCGTGGCCAAGCCAGCCAAAGTTCCCAAGGAAATTCAAAAACTTTTAGATGAGCGCGCCAAGGCTCGTCAAAACAAAGATTGGAAAAAATCCGACGAGTTGCGCCATGAATTATCAAAACAGGGTTGGGTGGTGGAGGATACTAAGGAAGGGCAAAAGGCTATTAAAAAATGACGTGTCGAGTTTTTGTTTCCGCACAATTAAGCCGATCGTCTCAATTGTGCGGATGGAAGTTTGACTTTCGCGCTTAATAAAAAAATCCGAGTAATGAATCTCGGATTTTTGATAATATTTTTTTACCCCCTAATCTTCTTCATCTATTGGTTTTCCGTATAAAACCACGTGCAGTTCGCGAATTTCATCTGGCGTCCATCCCGCATAATTTTTACCGCCCGCACTTCGGTTGTTTGGATCTTTAACTAAATCTTCAAAATCATCTTTTATCATTTTCAACTGAAGCGTGACGTCCTCAATTTCCGTTGGGTTACCGCTGTTAAGTCTCTCAAGAAACTCTTGCGATCTTCTCTTAACATTCTCGCTGGTCGCGTTTTGTAGGCGTTCGGCAATTTGTTGTCCAAGAACGTTTTTTTCGTTTGTCGGTTTCGGTTGCTCAGGTGACCACATAGTTGAGTTGGTTAGTAAAATGATTATAAAAACAGAGTATCACCCGATGAAATCTTCAGTCAAATTTCATCTCATACCGTTTCTCAAAAGTTGACTTAGAGTTTTCTTTTGTGTTAATGTTTCCGTATAGTTAATAAATATATGCGCAAAATAGATTTAAAATCCGTGGTTTGGAAAGAGGGCGAATTTTATGTCTCGCAATGTTTAGAGGTGGATGTTTCCAGCTACGGAAAAACTAAAAAGCAAGCTCTGGCCATGCTCCAAGATGCTCTGGAGTTGTATTTTGCGCCAAGCTAAATTACAAGAAGTGACTTTCGGGAGTAATTAAGCCAAAGTATCAGCAATTTATTTTATCAGGTCGCTTTCTTTAAAGAATGCAGATAATTTATGCAGTAAGTCATTTAGATGTGCAACTGACTTTCCCTTGAGAGTTTCGTCGCTTGTTTTTGCCTCTGCCTCCAAATTATCGGCCACGCGATCCCAATAGTATAAATTAAAAATTTCGCTTGGCACCTGTATGCCTGGTCTGCCGTCCGTGATTTTTATTTTTTGTACGGCAACATCTTTACCGCCATCGATTAACCATGCGGGTGGAAACACGAAAGACATTAAGACCCCCTTGGCCACTCCTTCTTTGATCAGTTCTTGCAACCTTTTCCACCGCTCATCCTGTTTTTTGCTTTCTAAAAAATTTTTAACAATTTGTGCTACCGTCTTTAGCTGTTCACGTTTATCACCATCTAAATTAAATCCTTTACCATAAAAAATTTGCGCGACAGAAGTTTCCGTCGTTATTTGTTTTAATAAATCACGATCCAATCTTCCTAGTAAATTGGTTTGTTTGTCACTTATCGGCAGCGGCGGTTGTTCAGGTGGCTTCATGTTTTTAAATCCACTTCTTAAGTTTAAAAATTGCCAGCATGCCCATTGAGCCCACAGCCATCATGCCAATGATCATCCAAAAACCCAGTGGATGACCAACAAATGGCATGTTGGGCGCATTTATGCCAAAAATAGCCGCGAGTAGCGTGAGCGGAAACACGATGGTGGCGAACACCGTGAGTTTTTTCATGATCTCGTTGATGCGAAAATCAATCAGCGACATGTTAGCCTCGTGCAAAGCATTGATGGTATCGCGCTGATTCTCCAAAGTGTCCCAAAGTTCTTTGGTGTGTTCGACCAACCGCTCAAAATAAATTTCCAGCTTATGGATGGGAAAGCGCCCGCCGGATTCATTAATCAACTGGCGGATGACTGTTTTGTGGCCCTGGATAGCCTTGCGCACATTCACAATATTGGTTTTGACGCGCAGCAATTCTTGAATTAGATTTTGTTCAAACTCTTTAAACACGTGCTCTTCAATATTATCAATATCATTTGACAGGTGGATGATCATGGGGAAGATGGCTTCCAACTGCGCATCCAAAATCAAATAGAGCAAATGAGTGACATCTTCAATCATGTCCGGCATTTGGTGATTAACAGCCGTGCGCCCATCGGAGATATCTCGATCTTTGCCATGCGCCTTAAAGATTTGATTGAGCGGTTCGAGGTCATCGTGATTGACCGTGATCAAGCGATCCGGATGAATAAAAAAATCCACTTCTGATGCATAGATGGCCTTGGTTTGGCGATCAAACACCGGATACAACAAGATCATAAACAGATAGCCGTCCCGCACCACCAACTTGGGTCTTTGCAGGGGCGGCAGAGTTTCGTGCAAATCAACCGGGTGCAAACCAAAACGGCGTCTCAAATGATTGATCTCTTTTTTTCCAATCTTTGTAGCGTGCAACCATTCGATCGAACCGACTTTGGTGGATTGAATGTTCGAATTGTCTGACATGGTGGATATTATATCATGTTAAGGTGTGGTACACTATAAAAGATAATTATGGTTGATGTGCCAGAGAAACCAATTGAGGTAGCCGGTGCAGAGGCCGCAGTTTTAGCGCGCGAGGAAACGTCGGAGGGGGCGGACAAAGCGGCTTTTGAAAAACTGCCTGAATCCAAAGAACAATTTTTAGAAACCCGAGCCAGCCAAGAGCTTTCTGTTGCGGCTGTGACTGCGCCGGCTAAACCTGTAACTCAATTGCCGACCACAGAAGAGGAGCTGGAAAAGGATCCGACTTTTGTTAAAGTTGAAAAAATTTTAGAGGATGGGATGGGGGACTTGTATCAATCCCTGCCGCCTGAAGCGCAAACTATTTTTAAGCAGCGCGGCCAGCAAGCGGCTGAAGAAATTTTTAAAATGGTGCAAACCCTAAAACTTCAGTTGGCGCGAGTGGTTCGGCTGATTCGCGGCTGGCTCTTAACCATTCCCAAGGTTAATCGATTTTATCTGGAGCAACAGGCAAAAATTAAAACCGACCAGATTGTGGAGCTAGCCGAAGCGCGCCGCAAAGAATTGCAAAATCAAACCCATGTTTAATTTGTTTCAATTTGTAGCTACCGATGAATTCGAGGCCGCGGGACAGACGCAGGCTTTTGATTTTGGATCCGTGATCAACGATCCCATGTTTATTTTGATCTTGGTGCTGGTGGGCTTGGGGGTCTTGACCTGGGTTATTCTGTTGGTTATCCGGCAAATGTATCGCCGCAGCGGCCGCGCCAAAGTGGCGTTCGGTTTGAGCGTCTTATTAGTGCGCGTGCCCAAAGAACAAGTTAAAGATCAAAACAGCAATCAAGCGCCCAAAAAAATCCAAGAGCTGATCGCGGTCATGGAAACTATTTTTTCCACCCTGGGTTCGCTCAAAGCGCAAAAAGGTTTTACCTCCTGGCTCTTGGGGCGCGAGGATATATTTTCCTTTGAAATCATCTCGCACAAAGACAAGATTTCTTTTTACGTGGCCACGCCGCACCTGCATCGCGATTTTATCGAAGAGCAAATCCATGCTCAATATCCGGACGCGCAAATCGATGAGGTGCCGGATTACAACGCCTTCAGCCCCACAGGCGTGGTTTTGGGCAGTTATTTAACGTTGCGGCGTGAAAATGCTTTTGCCATTAAAACCTATGCCAAACTGGAATCCGATCCGTTAAATTCTTTGACCAATGCTTTATCCAAAGTTACGGGAGAGGATGGAGCGGCCGTGCAATATATCGTGCGCAGCGCCCGACGAAACTGGCGGCGCAATGGCCTGCGCATTGCACGCGCCATGCAACAGGGCAAAAAGTTAAGCGATGTGGGCGGCGGCACTTTTCTCAAGAGCATGGGCAAGGAGTTCAAAACCGCGCTGGCTTCGCCTCAAAAAGACGATCAAAAACCCAAGGAGGCGTATCGTTTGTCTCCGCTGGAAGAGGAGATGGTCAAGGGCTTGGAGGAAAAGGCCTCCAAAGCCGGTTTGGAGGTGAATCTCCGCATCGTGGTTTCAGCCAGCGACCCAAGCCGCGCGCAACGCTACCTGAACGATATTTTGGG
Source organism: bacterium (assembly GCA_020056125.1). Taxonomy (GTDB): domain Bacteria; phylum Patescibacteriota; class Patescibacteriia; order 2-12-FULL-60-25; family 2-12-FULL-60-25; genus JAHIUG01. The sequence continues at coordinate 8,033 of JAGVIJ010000009.1, forward strand.
CGCTTACGGTCAACACAACATTTATGAATACGGAAATTCGTTTGTTAAGGCTTCGCCGCGCTGGCAAAATTTGATCATTCGCCATTTTATTTATCGCCACTTTGATCCGCGTTACAGCATGGTTCTGAACGCCGAAGAGATGGCCTCGCTCTATCATTTACCTTTGCCCACCACTGAAACGCCAAAAATCAATTGGCTTTTGGCGCGCCGCGCTTTGCCGCCCACCAATATTCCGCAAGAGGGCATTGTGTTGGGGCATTCAGAATATCGCGGCCAGGATTATGTTATCCGTATGAAACCGGGTGATCGGCGGCGCCACACTTATGTCATTGGTAAATCTGGCTCGGGCAAGAGCGAATTCATGAAGAGTTTGGCCAAACAAGATATTGAAGAAGGTCGTGGAGTTTGTATTGTGGATCCGCATGGAGATTTTGCCGAAGATTGTCTTTCGTTCGTGCCCAAAGAGCGAGCCGAGGACGTGATTTATTTTAACCCGGGCGATGTGGAGCGGCCCATGGGTGTGAACATGATGGAATACGATCCTAAATATCCGGAACAAAAAACCTTTGTGATCAACGAGATGATCAAGATTTTTGACAAGTTGTATGATCTCAAATCCACGGGCGGCCCCATGTTCGAACAATACATGCGCAATGCCATGCAGTTGGTCATGGATCATCCTGAATCCGGCAGTACGCTCATGGAGATTCCAAAAGTTTTATCTGATCCGAAATTTCGCGCCATGAAAATATCCAAGTGCACCACACAGGTGGTCAAAGATTTTTGGACCAAAGAGGCTGAAAAGGCCGGGGGTGAAGCATCGCTCGCCAACATGGTGCCTTACATCACTTCAAAACTCACGCCGTTTATTGCAAACGATGTGATGCGGCCGATTATCGCCCAGCAAAAAAGCGCGTTTAATATGCGACAGGTTATGGATGAAGGCAAGATTCTTATCTTGAATTTGGCCAAGGGCAAACTCGGAGACATGAATGCTTATCTCTTGGGCATGGTCATGGTGGGCAAGATTTTGATGGCCGCGTTGTCGCGCGTGGATATGGATCCGACCGGTAGAAAAGATTTTTATTTATACATCGATGAGTTCCAAAATTTCTTGACTGATTCCATTTCTTCCATTTTGTCCGAGGCGCGCAAATACGGTTTGGATCTGGTTATCGCCCATCAATTTATCGGCCAGCTGGCTTCAACCGAACGCGACAAACTGATTCGCGATTCAATCTTTGGCAACGTGGGCACTATGATAGCCTTTCGCGTTGGGCCTGAAGATGCGGAATTTTTGGTCAAAGAATTTGCGCCTGTATTTGGCCCGTATGATTTAATGAACGTTGAGGCTTTTACCTGTAACGCCAAAATTCTAATTGATAATACCGCGTCTCGGCCATTCAACATGAAGCCGTATCGCGCCCTGCCGCCGGATAGCAAAGAGCTGACAGACGCGATCAGAGAGTTGTCGCGTTTCAAGTTTGGACGCAAGCGCGAGTTGGTTGAAGCTGAAATTCTAGAGCGTTCCGCGTTTACCGTTGAAGAAGATAACGAAGATGCCGAGGAAGAATCCGCGCCTAAAACCGACGAATCAGCGAGCTAGTGAATGATTTGAACTATTCTCGAGATGTTGTTAAGCTAGCATCAATAAAATTAGCCTTTAAACGGGCATCGGAAATATGAGTGAAAACAAAAACGGCCAGGCCAATGATAAAGTGGCGATCAGCGCAGTTGAGACAAAATTTGTTTTGGCTAAAAAGTTGATTGCGCGCTTGCGCGAGGAATTGGATAATTTGGAGCGCCTGCTGTTGAGTGAGGCAGAACCGGCAGAATTGGAAGAGGATTATAAAAAACAAATTGAGGAAAATCGCGAGGCCATCTCCTCGGGTTATGATCATCGCATTGTAGAGGGCGTGTTCGACGGCCAGCAAATGGTTGGTTCTGACGGCCGCATGTACACAGTGCCGCAAAATTACGCTTCCAAATCCAAGTTAGTGGAAGGGGATATTTTAAAATTGACCATCCAGCCCAACGGCGGATTTTTATTTAAACAAATCGGTCCGATCGAACGCGAGCGCTTGGTTGGGTTGTTGATTAAAGATGACAACACCGAAGAGTGGAAAGTGGTAGCTGAAGGTAAAAAATATTTTGTGATTCCGGCGTCGGTATCGTATTTCAAAGGACAGCCCGGCGACAGCGCAGTGATTTTGATTCCCAAGGCCGCGCCCTCCAAATGGGCAGCTATCGAAAATATCATCAAGCAGGAATAAACCGCAGCCGAGATTAAACCGGTAGCCGCAGGCTTTAGCCTGCGTTTTGTTTCCAAAGATTTTAAAGCGCACCCTAAAGGGTGCGGCTACCGATCGCTACGAACTACGGATATTGTTGCGCAACCCCATCCCATAAGTTAAGCTTCTCAAATTATGCAATTGAGCCGTCGTTATCGACCCAAAAATTTTAGCGCGGTGGTGGGCCAGCCAACCATCAAAGAAACCCTGCGCCGCGAAGTGGCGGCCGGCGTGCTCGGGCACGCCTATCTTTTTTCCGGTCCGCGCGGTATCGGCAAAACCACTTTGGCGCGCATCTTTGCCAAGGCGCTGAATTGTCTGCACCCGCAAGACGGCGAGCCTTGCAATGCCTGCGAAGTTTGCGCGGAGATTGATAACGGCCAGGCTTTGGATATTATAGAAATGGACGCGGCCTCGCATACCCAAGTGGATAATGTGCGTGAAAATATCATTGAACACGTGCGCTTTGCTCCGGCGCATTTTAAATTCAAAGTGTATATTTTGGATGAGGCGCACATGCTCTCCACATCGTCTTGGAACGCTCTGCTCAAAACTTTGGAAGAACCGCCGGCGTACGCGATTTTTATCCTAGCCACCACTGAATTGCACAAAGTGCCGGCCACTATCATCTCGCGCTGTCAGCGTTTTGATTTCAAGCGCATTGCCGAGGCTGAATTAAGACAACGTTTATTACAGCTAGCCAAGAGCGAACAGGTGGAAATTGCGCCCGAGGTTGTAGCTTCCATCATCCGCTATGCCGAGGGTTGCATGCGCGATGCGGAAACTCTGCTGGATCAACTCTTGGTTTTGGGCGAAGAACATATTACCGCCGAGGTGGCATCGCTCGTCATCCCATTGTCTCGTTTGCCGCTGGCTGCTGAATTGCTCCAAGTCTGTGCCGAGCGAAATTTAAATCCGGCGCTCAAAGCCGTGGAGCGTTTGGAAGAGCAGGGCGTGCCGCTCATTACTTTGTTTGATGATTTGATTCAGGCTGTGCGCAAACTCCTGCTGGCCGCAGATGATCAAGATTTTGTACAAACGCTCGCTGTGGGCGATACGGGCGAACGCTTGTTAGCCGAGTTAACCGGTAAATTTTCACCGGCTGAATTGAACGATATGGCGCTTCTCTTTATGGAACGTCGACGTGATGCCAAACAGGGGATTGATCCGCGTTTTGCTTTGGAACTCGCGGTTGCGGCTCTGGCTCTGGGTTTATTGCCGCATTCAGCGCCCGCAGGGAAAAGCGTTTCAGTTTCAGCGCCAGTGTCAGTACCAGTACCAATGCCTGCGCACGCGCCCGTGGCAATTCAAACACCGGCCAAAAAACCCGTAGAGCGTCCAGTGACGAACGGAGCCTTATCCGCAGAGCTGGTGCGAGGGAAGTGGAGCGCCTTAATCAACGCGGTGAGTGAAAATAACACATCGCTCGCCATCATGCTAAAAACTTGCGAGGTAGCTGATGTAACAGCGCCGACCATCACTTTGCGTTTTTCCTTTCCCTTCCACAAAGCCAAAGTTTTGGATGATATAAAAAATCGAAATTTGATTCAAACTATTTTTCAAAAAGTTTTGGGCGTGGAAAAAGTTTCACTCGAGGCCGTGATGAGTGAGGCTTCACCGCCGCCTAATTTGGTAAATAAAATCATTGGCCAGTTCGGTGGAGTTGAAGTAAGCGGTGAGAAAAATTAAATCAGCCAGTAGCCCTGGGATGGGCTTTAAGGTGGTCAATTAATTTTTGCAATTTAGATCCGGCTTGGCAATTTTTAGCCAACCACTTTTTGGCTTTTGACTCGGTCATTTTTGGATCTTCGTACAAAGCGATGACCGCTTTAGCGTTGTCTTCCAAATACTTAAAGAAAAGCGCGTGATCTTTCACGTAAATTTTAGAGCCGGGAAATTTTGCGATGCCCTTCTCAAACAATCCATTCAGCACAAACACTGCGGCTTTAAAGTATTCATCATCAGGATCGCTGTTTTCAATCACTTGCAAAGGCATGCAAATAGTGGCGCTGACATATTGGTCTTCCGTGCAACCCATTTTTTTGGCATCAATCATTTTTTTAGCCAGGCCGCGATAGATTGATTCAGCCGTGATCTCGGCAATAACTGATTCCGGTCCCGCGCCCAGGCGTTTGGCCTCCGGCGTCTCAGTCGGATAAACCGAATGAGATAGTTCATGCATGATGGTATCGGTGCGCGAGATTTCTTCGATCTTTTGAGCCGGAGTTGCGGCAAAAGTATTTTTTGGAGCATCCACCAGAGGCAGGAAATTTTTTAAATTTGTATCATAAGCCCGAATCTGTTCATCTAAATATAATGCGATCACCGGCTCTTCTTGAGCCACTGCATTAAATGTAATTCCAACTCCATACGAGCCGATGGCGATATAGCTCCGCACTTTTTTGTCCCGCAAGTTCTCTGAAAATTGTCCCGCGCCCAATGCGGCTAAGTTATCAGCCAGAGCGCCTTGAACCGACCGAAAATTATTTTCTTGCGCTTTTGATTCAGGCGTTCTTAAGACCACTCGCAATTCCGGATCAAGATACGGAGGCTTATAGTATCCTTCAGAAGGCGGCACGATAATGATTGGAAAATCAGAAAATACCAACTGGCTGTAGGCTTCCTCTGCTTTTTTGTGTAGCGTTCGCGCTTCCTCCGGATCTGTTTCAGCAAAAAAATCCGCCAAGTATTTTAGATATTCCTTAAATTTTTCCGCCTCGGGCTCGTTTTTCCATGCCCCATCTTGTTTCGCGATGTTAGTTAGTCTGCGTGAAATAAATCCGGTTTCTTGCGGGAATAATTCGCGAAGGGTATGTGGCTTGCCATCTTGGCCGAGCGGAGCAACCGGCGAAGCATCTTCCGGCGGCTTGGGCGCGAGTTGCGAGTAAGCTAAAAAGCGTATAAACAGGGGATCGGATTTTACGGCCGCATCCAAGCAATCCATGGTTAATTGGCGCAGGTTGGACGACAACCCTAATTTTTGCAAATCATTTTCACTGGCTTTTTCTAAAGTCTTCCGATAGATTCGAGTTTCGATTTTTCGCGTCAGGTGCGCCAAAACCGCTAATAATACTTCTCGCCTGGTGTCGCCAACCTCTTCGCCCAATTCTTCAAACCAACCATTGCTTAGCGCATTGAGCATTTGAGGAGCGGACAAATCTTCGATCGAAGGTATCTTGGCTTTAATGGTTGGGAATTTGGATAAGACGTATTCTCGCACCACTGCTCTGATTTTATCTGAAAGTTCCAACCCCGAATTCCATGTGCCAATCTGCTCATGCAAATCCTTCCAATTAATCCTCTGACCATCCGGACCAGTTTCCGATCCGAGTAAGGCCAGGGTCTCGTTCATGCCTCTTAGACGAGGTTTGGCTGGAATAGGTTTTTCTGTGGGGAACATTTTTTCCATAATCAAAATCAAAATCAAATTTCAATCTTAGAAAACAAAAAACTGCCGATTACTAAGACGATAACGGTGAGCAAACCTAAGACCGAAAAATCGGTTAGTAGTCCAAAATGCGCGCCGCCGATCAAGGTGCCGCGCAAACCATCCACGCCGTAAGACAGGGGATTCACGCTCGCGATGGCCATCACGGCTTTGGGTAACCCTTGGAGCGGGAACAAGGCGCCTGAAAGGAAAAATAGAGGCATGAGCAAAAAATTCATGATGCGCTGAAAGCCTTGCATATCCTCCAAAACTGATGCGATGGCTGTGCCCAGAGCTGTAAAAAACAACGCAATCAACGCCATAAACACCAAGGTCAGCGGCAAAAAATAGATATTCTCCGGTCTGAATCCCACGATTAAAGATATTAACAGCACGATCAATCCTTGCAGTATGGCGACCGTGCCTCCGCCCAAAGTTCTACCCACCATGATTTTCAAGCGCGACACCGGCGCCACCAGCGTCTCTTTTAAAAATCCGAATTGCTTATCCCAAATAATTTCAATGCCGGAAAACACGGCGGTGAACAGAATGCCCATGGAGATGATGCCGGGCGCCAAAAATTGAATGTAATTCCCTCCGCCGGCTTTTTGGTAAATGGGTCCAAAGCCATAACCCAAGGCCAGCAATAATAAAAGCGGTTGGCCCAGCGAACCCATGATTCTGGAACGCGAGCGAAAATATCTTTTGATCTGGCGCAACCAGAGGATGTAAATTATCTGCATGGTTTTTAGATTAATGATGGAAGACTCGATGGCGCATTCTCATGCGATCCGCGGCGTTGACTTCTTCCGGACGAATGGTTTTTCCGGTTAAAGCCAAAAAGGCTTCTTCCAGTGAATTGGTTTTGGTTTGTTGTTTTAATTCCGCCGGAGTTCCCTGCACAATGATCTGGCCATGGTCAATGATCGCGATCTTTTGGGCAATGCGCTCGGCCTCTTCCATGTAATGCGTGGTGAAGAACACGGTCATCTTTTCCGTGGTATTTAAATTTTGAATGTAACTCCAAATATGATTTCTGGTTTGCGGATCCAAACCCAAGGTCGGCTCATCCAAAAAAAGTATTTTGGGATGATGCACCAGGCCGCGCGCCACTTCCAATCGGCGTTTCATACCGCCGGAAAAATTTTTTACCAAATCATTTTTCCGATCCCACAATTCCACGAACTTCAATAATTCCTCGATCCTCTTGCGCCGCGTGGGTTTGGGCACGCCATAGAGCACGCCGTGCAATTCCATGTTTTCCCACGTGGTCAGCTCATCATCCAAGCTGGGATCTTGAAACACAATGCCGAATGAGCGGCGTACCGCATTTTGTTCTTTAGCCGGGTCGTTGCCATTAATCATCACGCGGCCGCTGGTTGGCTTTAAAAGCGTGGTCAGAATTTTAATGGTGGTGGTTTTGCCCGCGCCATTCGGCCCCAGAAAAGCAAAAATTTCTCCCTGGCTGACGGAGAAAGAGATTTTATCTACTGCCGTAAAATCACCGAATTTTTTGGTTAAATTCTCAACTTTTATCACACCAGAAATTTTAGCAGACAACCATCAAAAACGCGACTGTGGCGCTCAACGCGTAACAAGCGAAGCTACAATCAAAAGTCCAAAGACCATGACCACGGCAAAAGTAAACCTGAATTTTTTGAGCATAAGATTTAATGTTTTTTTAAGTTAGTGACAAAGCGGCGAATTTTTTTAGAGGCTTCCAGCTGAAAAAAATCTCGTTCAGTGGTCCAATGAGAATCGTCGTGTTCAAAACTCAACTTAACTTCATATGAATGTGCTCGGCATTTATAACAGATGGTAATCCAAAATTTATCCGCTTGATTGATATGAGCTTCCACATCAAATGGCGCAAGATCATCTACTTCCAGCCCGGTTTCTTCTTTGATTTCGCGCAGAATGCCCACGGACGGATCCTCGCCATAATCCAATTCTCCACCCGGCAAATCCCATTGGTTGGGTTTGGAGGGCGCAGTGGATGAGCGATGAAGTACTAAAAACTTGCCCTCGGCATTGAGGATAACGGCTTTTTGCGAGATTCCCATGGTGGACATATCAGCTATCTAGAGACAGTGTAGCAAGAATACCGTGTTGACGGAAATTAAATTTTAGGATATTCTCGCCACGTATTCGGGGATCGTCTAATGGTAGGACAGCAGCCTCTGGAGCTGTTTATCGGGGTTCGAGTCCCTGTCCCCGAGCCATGATTAAAAGAGCTGATACCGGCTCTTTTATTTTTGTCTTTAAGCAAAAAAGCCAGGCTCCTTGTGATACAGAGACCGCTCTTGCTATTATACTCACTATCCTATGGCAAAAATTTGTTCCGCTTGCGGCGCTGAATTGTCCGAGGCTATCTTGCCGGCCAATGAGCCGGAAGACTGTCCGCAGTGCGGCGGTATTGAGACAGCCAGCGAAGCGCCCGCCACAGAGAAAAAATCAACCCCATGAAATATAGCCTTGAACCCTCATGGCGCGGATAACCTCCGCTGATTTTAATTTTAACTCGCCCGACTTTTATGTTGCGCTACGATTATAAAAACATGCTGTCCTC
>JAGVIJ010000039.1 GCA_020056125.1 bacterium
AGCACATGGCTCTTAAAGATTTGGTTGACGCTAAAGATTTTTTGGAACTGCCGGTGGTAACTTGCGATAACATTGAAGTGGCTAAAAATGAAGAGGGTCGTCGCTCCGAGGCTATCCGCGAGGTGTATGAGAAATTTTTTAAAGAATATCTGGCGGCACACGCCGAACAATTGCGCGTGGATCCGTCGCGCGTGGTCGCAGGACTCGGTTACACGCCGCAGGAACTTAGGTTGCGCAAGATTCCCAACCATTACGTGCCGCAAGCGCCCATGGGTTATTCGGATAATGTGCATGAGACGTGCTATGCGATGGAAACCGGGTTGCCTCAAACGGAACTTAAAAAAATGCCTCCGGTTCGTCCGTTGACTGAACGCGACGCTCTCTCCGCCGCTTATATCGAAGGCAAGGCCTACGCGGACAATGACAGTTTGATGGAATATTTGCACAAGGTGCAGAACAATATCATCGGCATGCGCATTGCCAATCAATATTTCGGGCGCCCCAATCTTTCGTTTTTAGCGCGCGGCAAGGCGGGTATGCCATCCGGTTATTTGATCGCCTATGAAGGCGGCGAACAGGAAAAGGGCATGATTTATATTTCTGATTTAGCTGCTGATCCGGAGGATAAGATGGCCGGCGTGTTATTAGTCAGAAATTTTTTGCGCAGTTATTTTGAGCACTACGGAGTTGGTGACCGCCCGTTTATTCCCGTGTACACCAATGCCAGAGAAAAAACTTCGTATCGTTGGATTATGAAACTCGCGCAAGCCGAGGCTAAAAAACACGGTGTCATAGTTGAACTTGAAGAGGCTGGCACCTATGAACAAGGGCCTGACACTATGCACAATATTTTGATTTACATCGGCAAAAATCAAGAAGAGATTGAGCGGCAAAAGCAGGGTTATCGTAATTTGGCGGAATATCAAGGCGGAGGATATGAGGAGGCGGGGGAGGACGCAAAAGAAGAAAACTGGTAAGATGAGGAGGGCGTATTTAAATCTATGACCAAAACCCAGGCTGAAGCGCGCGTCAAAAAACTCCGCGAGGAGATTGATCGCTATCGCTATCAGTATCATGTGCTGAACAAACTCGAAATTTCCGAGGCGGTTTTGGATTCGCTCAAACACGAGTTGTATAAATTGGAACAGCAATATCCTGATTTGATTACGCCGGATTCTCCTACCCAGCGCGTGGCCGGAGAGCCGGCTAAGGGTTTTAAAAAAGTGTCGCACACGACTCCCATGTTGTCGCTCGAAGATGTGTTCAGCCGCCAAGAAACCGAGGATTGGCTGGAGCGCGTCAAAAAATTGCGGCCGCAAGTCAAGTTTGAATTTTATGCAGAAGTTAAGATGGATGGTTTAGCCACATCAATTTTGTATGAAGATGGAATTTTGATGCGCGGCGCCACGCGCGGCGACGGTCGAGTGGGCGAGGAGGTAACGCGCAACGTCAGAACCATCGAGGCTTTGCCCTTGCGTTTGCGTGTGCCCACGGAGAGCGAGATTGAAAAGTTTTTAAAAAAACATCACGGCGCGGTTGACGCGGCCAAAGTGCGCCGCGTGTTGACCACTCACTCCGGCCGCATCGAAGCGCGCGGCGAGGTGTATATGTCGCGCAAACATTTGGAGGAATTGAATCGCAAACTCAAGGCGCGCGGCGAAGCCGAGCTTGCCAACCCGCGCAATGCGGCGGCCGGCGCCATCCGCCAATTGGATCCCAAGATCGCGGCTGAACGGCATTTGGCATTTTTGGGCTGGCAACTTTTGGGCGACTTAGGCACCACCACGCATGAACAAGCGCACGACATGCTGGCGCTTTTGGGTTTGCCCACCAATGAGTTAAATCGTTTGTGCGGAGATTTGAATGCGGTGGAAAATTTTTTAAACGAGGTTGGGAAGAAGCGCGATAAATTACCGTATCAAATCGATGGCATCGTGTTAAACGTCAACGACGATGAGCTGTTCAATTTGTTGGGCGTGGTGGGTAAAACTCCGCGCGCGGCTGTGGCTTGGAAATTCGCGGCCGAGCAGGGGACCACAGTGGTGCGCAAGATTTTGGTTTCCGTGGGTCGGCGCGGCACGCTCACGCCCGTGGCTGTGATGGATCCGGTACAGTTGGCCGGCACCACGGTCACGCACGCGACTTTGCATAATGAAGATGAGATTAAGCGTTTGGGTTTGAAGATCGGGGACACGGTGATTGTGGAGAAAGCCGGCGACATCATTCCCAAAGTTATTCAGGTGTTGCCTAAGCTGCGGCCGCGCGATGCTAAAGAATTTCACATGCCAAAAAAATGTCCCATGTGCGGTTCAGATGTGGAGCGGCGCGAGGGCGAGGTGGCATACTTTTGTATGAATACAAAATGTTTTGCGCAGGAGCTGGCTCGGCTGTTGCATTTTACGAGTCGCGCGGCTTTGGATATTCGCGGCCTGGGCGATAAAATCGCGGAGCAATTATTGCAAACCGGATTGGTGAGCGAGCCGGCTGACCTGTTCAAACTCAAGGCCGGTGATTTATTGGCGCTCGAAGGTTTTGCCGAAGTGGCATCCAATAAATTGGTGGACGAAATTCAAGCGCATAAAAAAGTTTCGCTCGATCGTTTCATCAACGGGTTGGGTATGCGCCATGTGGGAGAGGAAACAGCGCGCGATTTGGCCGGCGCTTTTGGTTCCTTGGGCGCGTTGTGCCAAGCTACCAAAGAACAACTCACGGCGGTTCCGGGTATTGGCCAGGAGGTTTCAGAGGCGGTGGTGGAATTTTTTGGGGATAAGCGCGAAGCGGAAAAAGTTGATCATCTGCTCGCGGTGTTGGAAGTAGGCACGCAAACCAAACGGCCGCCGGGTAAATTAGCCGGCACCACTTGGGTTTTGACCGGAAGCTTAGAAGTTATGAGCCGTGATCAGGCTAAAGAGAAAATCCGCGCCTTAGGCGGAGAAATTTCCGAATCCGTGTCCAAAAAAATCACTTATGTGGTGGCGGGCGCAGAACCCGGATCCAAATTGGATAAAGCGCGCAAACTCGGCGTGACCGTTTTGGAGGAAAAAGAATTTTTGAAGAAATTAGGTTAAGAGTGTAAACTTGCAGAGTTATGGCCATCACAGACAAAGATATTATTCATCTAGCTGATCTGGCGCGGTTGGATTTGACCGAGTCGGAAATCAAACAGGTCGGAGCAGAGCTCGGATCAATTTTGGAATATGTGGAGCGGTTGCAGAAAATTGATACGCGAACCGTTGAGCCGCAGAGCATGCCGGCGCGAGAGATTGGCTGGCGCGAGGATAAAGCGGCGGCGTGCGATGAAGCGGCGCGCGAACTCATCTTAAATAATTTTCCGGATCGCCAGGATGATTTGTTGCGCGTACCGCCGGTGTTTGAAAAACCCAAAGGATGATTCAAAATTTAAAATCCAAAATGTATCCAAATAAAATAACCATTCAAACTGCGCGCGGCCTGTTGGAACGAGGGGAGGTTTCGGCTTGGGAAATCACGCAGGCCTGTTTGGATCAGATCGAAGCGCGAGATGACGATGTCCACGCTTTTTTGGAAGTCTATGCTGATCAGGCGTTGGCCGCGGCGCAACAATCGGACGAGCGGCGCAAGGCCGGGGAGACGCTGGGCGTCTTGGATGGAATCCCGTTGGCCATCAAAGACAATCTTTTATTGCAAGGCAAAAAGTGCACGGCTGGCTCAAAAGTTCTTGCCAATTATATCGGCGCATATACGGCCACGGCAGTGCAAAAACTTTTAGATCAAGGTGCGATCATTTTGGGTAAAACCAACATGGATGAATTTGCCATGGGCTCGTCCACTGAACACTCGGCGTTTGGTCCGACTAAAAATCCGCGTCATTTGGAGCATGTGCCCGGCGGCTCTTCGGGCGGCAGTGCGGCGGCAGTGGCTGCGCACATGTGTCTCGCGGCATTGGGAACTGATACGGGCGGCTCCATCCGCCAACCCGCATCGTTTTGCGGCGTCTTTGGATTAAAGCCCACATATGGCCGCGTGTCGCGTTATGGTTTGATTGCCATGGCGTCTTCACTGGATCAAATCGGCCCCATCACTCAAGATGCGGAAGATGCCGGGTTGTTGTTGTCTTTGATGCAGGGCTCGGATGCTAAAGATCAAACCACGGCTGACGCGGTTGATTTTGAACCCGCGTGGAAAAAAGATCTCAAGGGCGTGCGCGTGGGATTGCCCAGAGAGGCGTGGGGAGCGGGCATTGATGAGGCGGTGCGCGAGCGCGTGCAAGCCGCGGTGCAGAGTTTAAAAAAATTGGGAGCGGAAATTAAAGAGGTGGATTTGCCGTATGCTGACGAAGCCCTGGCTGTTTATTATGTGCTCATGCCTTGCGAGGTGTCAGCTAACTTGGCGCGTTTTGACGGCATGCGCTATGGCCGACGCGAATCAGCGGCCACGTTGTTTGAGACTTATGCCAAGACCAGATCGCAAAGCTTGGGTGCGGAGGTGCGGCGCAGAATTTTACTCGGTACGTTCGCGTTGTCGCGCGGTTATTATGATGCGTATTATTTGCAAGCTAAAAAAGTGCAGAGTTTGATTCGCCGCGGCTATGAGGCGGCATTTCGCGAGGTGGATATTTTAGCTATGCCGACCACTCCGACTCCGGCGTTTAAGTTGGGAGAGAAAACCGGTGATCCGCTCGCTATGTATTTGAGTGATATTTTTACGGTGGGCGCCAATGTGGCCGGAGCGCCCGCGATTTCCGTGCCGTGCGGCGCAGTGGGCAGTCTGCCGGTCGGATTGCATTTAATCGGCAAGTGGTTTAAGGAAGATGAGTTGCTCGCAGTGGCCAAGGCTTATGAGTTGGAAGTTGGTAGGGGCAATTCATGAATTGCCCATACGAGGTAATTCAAAAATTTATGATTACGCAAATAATTTTCTATACGGTTTTGGCCATTGTGATGTTTTCCGCGGCCGCGTATGGAATTTGGAAAATCAAACGTTTGCTCACGCGGCCGGATCTGTATGGCATAACGCGCGAACAGGTGCAGGAGCGCTGGAAGATGATCCGCCGCACCAGCGAAGAGGGGATAATGGGCGCTAAGCTGGCTTTGATGGAAGCGGATAATCTTTTGGATTCAGCGCTTAAATCCATGGCTATGCCCGGTACCACTCTGGGTGAACGTCTCAAGGTAGCGTGCTATAAATATCAAAAGTTGCGCGATGTTTGGTGGGCGCATAAATTGCGCAATCAATTGGTGCACGAATCATCTTTTCAATTAAGCCCGCGGCAAGCGCACAAGGCGTTGGATGAGTTTGAGCGCGCGCTCAAAGTTCTTAATTTATTGTAAGAGTTTTAATTCACAACGCAGGCTAAAGCCTGCGGCTACCGGACTACCACCTACAAACTCATTTATGATTCCATGGTTTCAGATCACCTCAATCCCTTTGGGCTCGATTGCTTTGCAAGTCTGGGGCACTTTAGTGGCGCTGGGATTTCTCTTGGGCGCGTATTTGGCTTGGCGGCGCATGGGAAAAACGCCCGGAGCAAAAATTATTTGGGATATGGCGTTTTGGATTTTGCTGGCTGCGGCCGTGGGCGCGCGATTATTCCACGCAGCGTTTTATGAACCAGCGTATTATTCCGCGCATCTGTCGGAAATTTTTGATTTTACGGCGTCTGGGTTTTCGGTGTTGGGAGGATTTTTGGGCGGTGCGGCCGTGGTGTGGTTTTTTGTTAAACGTAAAAATTTAAATTTTTTGAAAGTGGCGGATGCTATGGCATGGGGTTTGCCTTGGGGTTATGCGGTGGGTCGCATGGGATGTTTTTTGATTCATGATCATCCGGGTTTAGAAACTTCGTTTATGCTCGGGATGCGATTTCCAGATGGAATAGTTCGGCATGATCTTGGGCTGTATGCCGTGATACTGGGAGTATTCATCGGTTTGATTTTTTTAGTGGTGGATCGTTTGGGCTTGCGCGAGCCTAAACCCGGGTTTTGGTCGGGTTTGTTCCTAGTGATTTATAGCGTAGGGCGCTGGGCTTTGGATTTTTTACGCGCGTTTGATCAGCGCTGGGCCGGACTCACGCCCGCGCAGTGGATTCTCATGGCTACGGCCGCCATAGGCGTATGGCTTGTCATTCGGAGCACTTGTCGTGTAAAATACCGTTAATCTACTATGGAATCCGACCAAGCCAAGAAAATCTTTCTTTTAAGTACCATTGTATTGGGCGTTTTTGTGGTCTTGGGTTTAGTTTGGGCTGTATCAGCGGAGTTGGGCGGGGACAAAAAAACCTTGTCATTCAATGATGACAATGATCCAATCATGGGGCCGGGCGAGGCCAAGGTGGTGGTGCGAATTTTTAGCGATTTTCAATGTCCGGCGTGCCAGGCAGCTGAAGCCGGGTTGAAGTACGCCATGGATACGTATAAAGATCAGGTGCGTTTTGTATGGAATGATTTTCCATTGCAGGCTTTGCATGCCAATGCGTTGCGCGCGGCTGAAGCGGCGCGGTGCGCTGAAGTGCAGGGTAAGTTTTGGGAATATCGCGAAAGATTGTTTGCAGATCAAGCGGCGTGGGAAAATCTGCCGGATCCGCTAAGTAAATTCCGTGCTTATGCCGATGCTTTGGGTTTGGATGCGAATAATTTTTCCAGTTGCTTGGACAGCCGAGAATATCAAAATAAAATTATGGATGATTTGCGCGAAGGGCAGGCCAACGGCGTGCAGGCTACGCCAATATTTTTTGTGGGCGATAAGGCCTTGGTGGGCGCGCAAGATAATGATGTGTGGGATCGCGAGATTCAACAGCAATTGACAGCGCAATGATTTTTACCTATTCTTTCTTAGCAATTAATCCCTAGATTTCATTCAATTATGTTTGATCATACGCCCGAATCGGCTTTTCAGAATCATCCCAAGCTTATGTTTTATTTGGGATTGTTTATCGGAGTTTCGTCAGTTACCACCTTGGTGTTAGCGCTCATGGTGGGCTGGCTCTTAAGCGGCAAGGGGATTTTGTCTCTGAATGCCGGGATCAATAACCAGGCGGCGGCTGAAGTTCAGGCTGCGCCCACGGTTGATGATACAGCGCCGGTAGCCGGACCTGTGCCGGCCGTTGACCCGTCGACCGATCATATTAAGGGGGCGGTGAATGCCAAGGTTACGTTGATTGAATATTCTGATTTTGAATGTCCGTATTGCACCAAGCACCGCTCTTCTTTAGATCAAGCCGTAGCAGAGTTTCCCAATGACGTACAATTAGTGTATCGCCATTTCCCATTGTCCTTTCATGCTAACGCACAAAAGGCGGCTGAAGCCTCAGAGTGTGCAGCTAAGCAAGGGAAGTTTTGGGAGATGCATGATAAAATTTTTGAAGCTTCAGGAGCCGGCACCATGTCAGTTGATAAGTGGAAAGAGTTGGCGCGCGGTTTGGGGTTAGATGGCGCTAAGTTTGATGCTTGTTTGGATTCAGGCGAGACAGCTGATCGTGTGGCACAGAATTTAGACGAAGGTTCTTATGCGGGCGTGGGCGGCACGCCGGCTACATTCGTGAATGGCCAATTGGTTGAGGGCGCAGTGCCTTATGAGACGCTTAAGGCCATGATCCAAGCCGAATTGCAATAAATTGAAAATAGTTTGTAAATGGTCAGCCCCGCCCTGCTAGCAGAGCGGGGTTGATTTTCTAGGATTTTTTGGTTAATATAATTCGGCCACATTGAAGTCAGAGTGGAGGGGTCGCCCCGTCATCCGACCTGTCTGCCGACAGGCAGGACGGGGCAGGCGCCGCGGTCAAGCGTTCAGAAAATTGATTAAAGGAGAGGTCGCATAGCGGTCTAGTGCACTTGCTTGGAAAGCAAGCGTTCTGTCAAAGGAACCGAGGGTTCGAATCCCTCCCTCTCCGCCAAGTGGAATTTTTCAAGCCAGAGACAGCCGCCTCGCTTCGCTCGGCGGCCGATTTATATTCATTTTTGGGCGAAAACGAAAAGGATTTATCAATCAAAATATGGTTCGAGCCGATTTGTTTTAGAAATGTTGTCATTTCTGATTTATCCCCACTCTCCAGCAGTTTCTCCGCTTGATTCAAGGATTTAACCCACGCACGAGCCGGTTCGAGCCAAGACACGCTCCCGTTCTCAATTTCGCTGATTTCTTCGTTTAACTCCACTTTGTGCGAGAATAGTTTATTTTTTTGCACGGCGTATTCTCCGGCTGAAACTATTTCATCGAGATACGCAGAAAGCAGTTTGTCTAATTTTGTGTCAATGCTCACCACCTCGCTTTTGAAGTTTTGCAAAACGACTTGATTATCACTTTTTGCTTTCTGTTCGTCCTTGTCTAATTCGCGCAAAACTTTTTCGGTGTCTTGGCTCGGCAAAGAAACTTTTTGAAGAAAACTTTTTACTTGCTCGGTTAATAATTCTTCACGGACATATTTTTGTGAGCAAGCGATTTTCTTTTTGGTGCAACGGTAATAGTTATGTCCTTTTTGGGTTTCGGCAGTGATGGCACAACCACACTCTCCACAGGTAAGTAGTCCGCGAAATGGAAAATAATTTTCTGATTTCCTAGTCATAATATGTCCGCGATCTGTCATAACTTCCTGACATTGCTCAAAAAGTTTCTTTGAGATTAATGGCTCGTGCGAACCTTGATATGTCTCGCCATTGAACTTAAAAATTCCATAGTAGGAAGTGCTTTTTAAGATTCTCTGGACACAGGAAACCGAAAGAACATTGCCTTCGTAGCTTCGCAGTCCGAGGTCTTTCCAAATTTTAGCAATTTGTTTAAGAGTATATTTTTTGGTTGAATAAAGCTCAAAGCCTTTCCGGACTAGTGGAGCTTTTTCTGTATCAACATCAATATCTCTCATTCTGTGATTGTTCACATAACCTAGAGGGGCAAAGCTAGGCCATATTCCTTTGCGTAATTTCGCACGATGTCCGCGTTTAATATTTTCCGCGAGATTGTCCACATAATATTTGCTTTGCCCAAAGGCAATGTTTAGCATGAATTTTCCTTGCGGAGTATTTTCAAACCAGTGGGTTGGAAATTTCAAATCCAAAATTTTTCCTGTGTCCAGCAGATAGATAATTTGTCCTCCGTCTATGGAATTTCTGGCGAGACGATCCGGATGCCAAGAGAGTATCCCATCTGCTTTCCCTGATTCTAAAAATGACAACATTTCAGCGAATTTCATTCGCCCAGGTTCTTTGGCAGTTTGGGCTTCGCAAAGCGAAGCAACAATTTCAAGTTTTTCTTTGGCGGCAAATTCTTTTAGCTCAGCAAGCTGAGCTTCAATACTTAAAACTTGTCTTTCTTCGCTATCTGTTGATTTTCGAGTGTAGATAAAATACTTCATAATTCCTCCTTAAAAATTAAAAATGAAAATTCGGGAAGCCCGCTTTTGGCCAACCCCGCAGTAGCGGGGCAAAGATAAAAAATTCCAATTTGCGCCTAAAATCGGCTGGCGAGCCCTCGCAGAGGGCGAGCCAACAAAGACATTTCCCAATTGGCGGTGTGCGTTCGAAAAAATTCGAACAGATTTCGCCCAAAATTTGTAGGGCGGGCGGAATTCCCCCC
>JAGVIJ010000006.1 GCA_020056125.1 bacterium
AGCCTCCGCATTATAACCGTGGTTGCCGGATAAACGCTTAACCTCTTCAGCCACCACCGAACCATCTTTGCCCGCGTTCTCCGCAATGGCGCGAATGGGCTCCTCAATGGCTTTTCTCAAAATACTAAAACCGATTTTTTCATCGCCCTGCGCTTCAGCCTCGTAACGCGCCAAAACCGGCAAAGTGCGCAACAGCGCCACGCCGCCTCCGGGCACAATCCCCTCTTCCACGGCCGCGCGAGTGGCTGACACCGCGTCTTCAATGCGATGTTTCTTTTCTTTCATTTCCACTTCAGTGGCCGCGCCCACCTTAATCACGCCCACGCCTCCGGCTAACTTAGCCAAGCGCTCCTGCAATTTTTCACGATCAAATTCCGAATCAGTGATTTGCAATTGCTGACGGATTTGCGCCACGCGCGCCTCCACCATGGTCTTGTCGCCTTTACCCTCCACAAAAGTGGTGTGATCTTTGGTCGCCACCACGCGATGTGCCAGACCCAAATCAGTCAATTCCATGGAATCCAATTTACGGCCCACATCTTCGCTGATCAAAGCCGCGCCGGTCACTGTGGCAATGTCCTGCAACATTTCTTTGCGGCGATCGCCAAAGCCCGGAGCCTTAACCACCAACGCATTAAACGTGCCGCGCAATTTGTTCACCACCAAAGTGGTCATGGCCTCGCCGTCCACATCATCCGCCACAATCACCAAATCTTTTTTACCGGACTGCGCCACTTTTTCCAGCAGAGGCAATAATTCTTGCACGGACGAAAGTTTTTTATCCGTGATCAAAATCGGCACATCAACGTACACGGCCTCCATGCGTTCGGCATTGGTAATCATGTAGGGAGAGGCATAGCCCTTTTCAATCCGCATGCCTTGCACCACCTCGGTTTCAATTCCAAAAGCCTGCGACTCCTCCACCGTGATCACGCCATCCTTGCCCATTTGCTTCATGGCGCTGGCAATGGTGCGGCCGATCTCCGGATCATTGGCCGAAATGGATGCGACCTGTTCAATCTCATTTTCACTCACGGGCTTGGAAATATTTTTGCGCAATTCCTCCACAATCGCAGTTACGCCCTTTTCAATGCCACGCTTAACCGCCAAAGGATTGGCGCCGGCTGTAATATTTTTGATGCCCTCGGCAATCATGGCTTGCGCCAAAATCGTAGCCGTAGTTGTGCCGTCTCCGGCCACGTCATTGGTTTTGGAGGCCACCTCTTTGACCAATTCAGCGCCGATATTTTCAAACTTATCTTCCAACTCAATCTCTTTGGCCACGGTCACGCCATCCTTGGTGATAATGGGAGCGCCAAAACCCTTATCAATCACCACGTTGCGACCCTTGGGACCCAAGGTGACGCGCACGGCATTGGCTAATTGATCCACGCCGGACTTAAGCGCCTGTCGCGCTTTTTCATCAAATAAAATTTGCTTTGCCATAGTAGTTTTAATTCAAAATTATTAATTCAAAATTCAAAATGTTTATCTTGGTATTTTGCTCTTTGCTTTTTGCATTTTTAATTTTCAATCACTGCCAAGATATCAGATTCAGCGATGACCAAATGCTCTTGACCATCAATCTTGACCTCGTCCGGTGAATACTTTTTAAACACCACTACGTCGCCAATCTTAACGCTCATGGGCGCGCGAGTTCCATTATCCAAAAGCCGGCCCGGTCCAACGGCCATGACCTCGCCTTGCTCCGGACGCTCTTTGTCTACCGTGTCCGGCAAAATAATTCCGGACTTGCTTACCTCCTCTCGAGCCACTGCTTTGATGATAACTCGATCTCCCATGGGACGTAATTTCATATTAATCAATAAAAAATAATGAATAAGGATAGTGTTCAACTAACAAAAAAATCTTGCCCTAGAATCAGAAAAAAGTCAAGCGCCGGCCTCTTGATTAGGCCTGGCGCAAACCATGATTAGAGTCAGCGCGGTCAAAGTTTGGCCCGCCCACTGCGACCATAAATAATGATCAAACACCGCCAGGATTAACAGCGGAAAAATTAAAACTATAGCCAGACTGCGCTGTTCCGAGCGCCAAATTGATCGAGCGAACAAAATTATCAGATACAACAACGCAACCATTCCCACCGCACCCACATCAGCCAGCGCCAAAAGATAAACGTTGTGCGGCGGCTCCAGCGGCGCCGCTGCCGGAGACGGATAATCTTTGGCCAGCGTCAAAAGTTCTGCGTTCGGACCAGCTCCAAATATCATGTGTTTCCCAAACAGCGCCATACCCTGCTTCCAACTCGTGGTGCGAGCCTCAAGCGACTTGGCCTCTAAGCGCCGAGAGAGATCAAAACGAGTTTGCACCAAAGCGCGATTGGAAATTACCAGCGGAAGCGCGATGAGCATGGAAATAACCAGCGCCGCCAAACCAAAACGCAATTGAATTTTATCTTGCTTCAAATAAACCAAGAGCCCAACCGCTCCAACCAGCGCCGCACACCAGGCGCTGCGAGAAAAAGTTAAAAATAATGCCCCAAACAGAGCGCCTGACAACACAGCCCACGCCGCCAGCCTCTTTTTAGTGCGCGCCAGAGATGCCAACCAAACCGAAAGTATGGCGCCCATAACCAACCAGCCCGCAAAAACATTGGGATGCGGAAATCCGCCGTAGGCGCGCAGGATTCTTTCTCCTCCGGCCTCAATCACCGAGACTCCCAGGCTGGCCGGCAACTGGCTCGCCATGCCGAGCCACGAGCTGGCCGCAACGTGTTGAACCGCAAATTGATAAAAACCCAAAACCGCATGCGGCAATAATGCGATGACGAACCACGCGGCCATTTGCTGCCGTGAAACTTGAGCGCGGCATAAACCTAAACCGAATAATATTAAAATCAAAACCTGCGCCCACCACTGCATCATGGGTCGCGCTGACTGCAGAATTAAATCGCTGGCCAGCAAACTCCCCGCTATGAGAATAAAAACCGCCCACCCATAAGATTTTGCCGATCGGCAATTTTTCATGGGTCGCCAATTCAGCAGAACCACCGCTAAAATCAAAAACCACGAAATATAAAACGAGAGCCTGCCCTGCTCCCACGGCCAACCCGCTAAGTTCGCATCCCAAAACCAACGCGTCTGCCACGGCAACGCGAGCATGGCCAAACGCCAAACCACAGCACTAAAAAACTTCATACACTCCTCTCTTGCGGCATTCCGCTTCATATCTCTGCCGATAATATTCGCGCCGATCATCCACATGAAACTTTAAAACCTTATCCGTAATCATCACGCGCGTGTCGCGATTCATACGCTCGCGAATAGTCGGCGGGAAAGCGTTCATTTGAAATTTAGCGGCCCATGACTCCAAACCTCCGGACGCCGGAATTCTAAAGCGCGGTGTTTCAATCTTCAAGTCCGGAGCCAACTCCCACCGACGCGCCAGAGAATGCCGTTTGGTTATCCCTGAATTAGCGCGCCATAAATCAGTCGAGATGCCATCATCATACAACGGCAGTAAAGATAAAAACCAATAGCGGAAATATGGATCATCGCAAGAAATTCGAAATTCGCCTGCCTGCCGGCAAGGCAGGAATTTCGAATTTCGAAGCTGGTGCGAGGATAAATCCAACCCATCATCCGTCACAAAATAAGACAAGCAGACCGCATCGCGGCTACCACCGTCTCCGGGCCGGCGCTTTAAAAACTTATAAGGCAAAACCGCTAGCGCGCGCGTACTCATTAAACTGCCGGCGCTACACACCACAAAAAAATCCAAATCACCGGCGTCGCGCGCATGACCCAACGCAGTGGTATTGCACAAAGCCACAAACCGCACGGATGAAATCCGCGCCAGCCAACGCGCTACGCCGCGCGCTACGCGCAGCTTCCTGGCGAACCAAAGTTCGTTTTGCCGGAACTCCTCCACCAAATTAATTTGATCGGAAAAAACAAAACGCCCCAGGCGTTCCACTATAATTTTTTCGGTTAACAGCTCTTGGACAGCCGCTAAAAAATCCTCCTGCTCCACCTCCGCACCCGCCGTGTCCAAAGTATTGTTCCATTCAGCTAAAGTCGGCGCATGCTCCCAGGCCGCGTGAAAAGCTAAAGTACGCAGCAGAGACTGACGCATCATATTTTTCGCACGGAATAAACTTACGACAATTTGGCTTCAGCCGCAGGCGGCACAGGTCGGCGCAAAAAAATCGCTTGTTGCGCCACGGTCAGCAAACTCATCACCAACCAATACAAGGTCAAACCGCCGGGCAAAGACACGCCGATAAACACGGTCACGAGCGGCATGAGATACATCATCTGTTTGTTCATGGCCGCGGCCATGCCTTCGTCCTTGGCTCCGGGTTTACCCGCCACTTCTTGAGGCGGCGGCGTGGCCGGACTGGGCTTGCGCATGATCTGCCAGGATTGCCAAAACTGAACTGCGCCGGCCAATACCGCAAGCACATAACTGGGCTTGGATAAATCCACAATGCCAAACATCATGGGGTGGATAGTGCCCGGGTTGGAAATGAACGGATACAACAAAGCCAACTTTGAACTCACGCCATCCACCAGCGCGCGATACAAACCAATAAAAATCGGCAGTTGAATCAACAGCGGCAAACAGGATGAGGCCGGATTCACCTTTTCTCTTTTATACAACTCCATCAGCTCTTTGGCCTGTGCGTCTTTTTGATCTTTCAAACGATGGCGGATCTCATCAATCTTGGGTTGAAGATTTTGCAAGGCGCGTTGCTGGCGGATCTGCGCCATGGTCAGCGGATACAAAATCAATTTAAAAACTACAGTTAACAAAATTATAGCTATGCCCAGATCATTCCCCGGAATCACGTTATACAACCAAACCAAAAAGTTAAGAATCGGCTGGATAATGAGCGTGGTAAATATACCCATAAATAAATTTTAACAACTTATAGTTTATACTTTTTCCGCCGGTTCTTCCACCGGCGCGGCCTCATCCGAAGCGGGCTTGGCCTTTTTGGCGCGCTTAGTTTTTTTCTTGGGTTCCTCCGGCGCTTTTTCCGGCTCTGCAAACGGTTCAACTTTTTCCGGTTCAACTGACGGCACAGCCGCTGCTTCGTCGGTTGCTTCCGGTACAACTTCAGCAGCAGCAGCAGCCGCCTCTACCGCTTTGATTTCTCCGACATCTGAATCAGCCACCACTTCGCCGCTTTCCGCCAGCACCGTAATCTTCCAACCGGTCAGCTTGGCAGCCAACCGTACATTTTGTCCGCCCTTGCCGATAGCCAATGACAATTGATCCGGCGCCACCTTAACCTTAGCCAAATGCTCTTCAGCCTGAAGCGTAACATCCAAAATTTTAGCTGGACTCAAAGCCGCCGCAACATATTCCACCATATTATCCGACCACGAAATCACATCAATTTTTTCACCGCTCAACTCGCGGATGATGGTTTGAATGCGCGTACCGCGCTGGCCGATGCATGAGCCGATGGGATCCACAGCTTCATCGTTGGTGGACACCGCCACTTTGGTGCGTGAGCCGGCTTCGCGCGCAATATTTTTAATATCCACCACGCCGTTCAAGACTTCGGGGATTTCTTGCGCAAACAATGCGGCCACCAAACCTGCGCTGGATCGCGACAAACGAATCTCCGGACCTTTGGATGACATGGTCACCTCGCGCAAAATGGCTTTGAGGCGCGTGCCCGGAAAATAGCGCTCGCCCTCAATTTGATCTTCGGGCAATAACACGCCCGTGGCGCGACCCAAATCAATCAGCACCAGACGACCCTCGCGGCGCTGAATAGTCACATTCATAAGTTCGCCCTCACGGCTCTTAAAATCTTCATACACCACGCCGCGTTCAGCCTCGCGAATTTTTTGCATAATAACTTGTTTAGCGGTTTGTGCGGCCATGCGTCCAAAAGCTGACGGGATTTCCAACTCCACGCGAATCTCTTCGTCCACTTCAGCATCGGGTTTAACGTCGCGCGCATCCGCCAACATGATCATGGTTTTAGGGTTGAACATGAATTCCTCTCCGAGCGCAGCATCCGCACCCAGCGCCGCCGGTTGCACGGACGGCTTAGCGGCCGCTGTCGGCGCTTCGACGCCTTTAGCCGCCAAAGTCGCCACGCGCTTGGCCGCGCGCGCCTCTTCAAAACGCTCAAAATAATCCTCGGGCAATTCCATATCTTCCACCACGGCTTTGACATCAAAAATCCGTATGCCGGCTGTGGCGCCGTCATATTGTTCAGGGTCGAATTCAACCTTGATGTTTTGATTTTTCGTTCCGAAATCCTTGCGATAAGCCGCCGCAAGCGCGCTCTCCACGGCTTCGAGCACGGATTCGTAAGGAATATTTTTTTCGTCGCTGATTTGCTTGATTGCTTGTGAAATTGGACTGGCCATAAATTGTTTATTTAATATCTTCTTATTAAAATGGCTCGTTCATCCAGAACGAGTCAGTGCAAAAAGGATAGCATGCATATTTTATCTTGACAAGCGCGTCGTCTGCTTGTATATTTGACCCTCTATCAACTTAATCGTACCTTCGAAACCTCAAACATTCACACTTCCGGGGGAATGAATGAACCCACCAAGTTCACACATCAACACCTTGTCCGGTACCGCGCACATCCGAGCGACGATCAACAGCGCCGCCATGACAAGCATGCTGGATCTCTGTGCTAAGCTCTTCGCAAGGATGCAGGGCAGCGTGCTCATCGTGACGCCCGAAGACGCACTGGAGCTGGATTCGTTCGTCCACGTACTAGCCGAAAAGATCTCTACGGCTGAACCGTTCATCGTGGAAGCGGGCAGCGCCTCCCTGTTGCCTTCGGCTCATCTCTTGGATTACTGCCACAAAGAGCGCGGGGTCTTCCTGCGTCAGGCCGGAGTCATGACCGAGGTCATGCGGCAGCAACTCAACTTACTGGCCGGGAATCTGGAACAGCCCAAGCTCGCCATCGCCAGGTTCAGCTCCATCCGGGCATGCAGCGAAGGCATGGCTCTCTGGCTGGAGGCTGCCAAAAAGATGTTCGGCCACAGGCCGCTCATCTGGCCCTCGCTCGACCAGCGTTTGGATGACTTCGACGGCCTGGTGGGAAGCATCTGCACCCATCTGGCGGAGCAGAACGGCACGCCTCGGGAGATTCCGGTTCTGACTGATCAAGCCATGCTACAGTTGCGAAGCCAGCGCTGTGGAAACGTGGCCGCGCTCTACCGGAGCATTCAGCGAGCCTTCGCCAAGACCCGAGGCGAAAAACGGATCGCCATCCAGCCGATTCATCTGCGGCCCAGCGAACCGCCGCGCCAGATCACGACGGCAACTCCGTCGGCGTGATCTGTCCGAACCTCATCCCTGAACGCTTGAACACCCGCAACTCTCCTCGCGGGTGTTTTTTTATAACTCCCGCGCAAAACTCCGGCCGTAAGGCCGGAGATGAAGCTAATCCGTCGGACGACGAGCCCTGCTGTGGTAGGATGTTGGTCGAAGTATG
>JAGVIJ010000113.1 GCA_020056125.1 bacterium
CGGCCACCAAAATATCCAAACGCACGATGGGCGCGGTTCGCGATTCAATCAGCACATAGTTCATTGAGCCATAGCCCGACGTCACGCTTTTCAGCTTGTCATAAAAATCCACAATCACCGAAGAGAGCGGCAAATCATAATGCAACACCGCGCGCGTGGGATCAAAATAATCCGTGGTTTTAAACTCGCCGCGCCGCTCGCGCGACAATTGCATGACCCCGCCCATGCTCTCGGTCGGACACACAATGTCCACGGCCACCCAAGGTTCACGCGCCTCTTGCAAACGCGAGGCTTCGGGAAAATTCAAAGGCGAAGTAATGACTTTTTGTTCGCTGTTGGTGAGCGTGACTTCATATGCCACCGAGGGCGTGGTCACAATCACCTCCATATCGTGTTCGCGCCGCAAGCGCTCTTGCACAATTTCCAAATGCAACATGCCGAGCAGGCCGCAGCGGAAACCAAAACCCAAAGCTGTGGATTGTTCTGGCTCGCAACTCAAGGCCGCATCATTCAACCGTACCTTTTCAATGGCATCGCGCAAACGATTATATTCATTGCCCTCTTTGGGATAAATGCCCGCGTACACCATGGGCACGACTTTTTTATAACCCGGCAAAGGTTGTACGCCGGACGTCGAGCCTAGGACGTCGGACGACGCTGTAATCGTGTCGCCCACGCGCACCGGTGTAATATCCTTCAAACCCGACACCACAAACCCGATACTGCCTGCGCTCAAATCCTGCGTGGAAACATCGGATGGCGTCAGATAACCCAAATCCAAAGCTTGGCCATCAGCCGCCGAAGCCATGAGATGCAAGCGCTGATTCTTTTTCAAACTGCCATCAAACACTCGAACGTATGCCACCACGCCTTTGTAGTCATCGTATTTGGAATCAAACACCAACGCGCGAAACGGCTTAGTGGCATCGCCTGCCGGCGCCGGAACATCTGTGATGATGCGCGCCAAAATCTCGGGTACGCCGGCTCCGGTTTTTGCCGAGGCTAAAATAATTTCTTCGGGCTTACAGCCGATCAAGCGCACCAACTCTTCTTTGCGCCGCTCAATTTCAGCGTTGGGCAAATCAATTTTATTTAAAACCGGAACAATGGTTAAACCTTGTTCAATGGCCAAATAAAGATTGGCAATGGTTTGAGCTTGCACACCCTGTGTGGCATCGACCAAAAGAAGCGCGCCTTCAACTGCGGCGAGCGAACGCGACACTTCATAATTAAAATCCACATGTCCGGGCGTATCAATCAAATTCAATTCATAAATTTCTCCGTCCTCTCCGCGATACTTCATGCGCGCCGGCTGAAGCTTAATGGTAATCCCCCGCTCTTGCTCCAACTCCATGGTATCCAGCATCTGCTGTTTCATTTTGCGCGCCTCAACCGTGCCCGTGATTTCCAAAAGACGATCGGCCAGCGTTGATTTGCCGTGATCAATATGTGCAATAATGCAGAAATTCCGAATGTTCTTTTGATCCATCTAGCGCAGAATGCCAAATTTTACGTCTTTTGGCAATTATATTAAAGGAAAGACGGTGTTCGAACACCGTCTTTCCTTATCTACTCAAACTTTCTGTGCCTCTTCCGCCCCTTGCACCACAGCCTTCCTAAATAATTTTCTTAGCATGGACTCGCGGAACTCATGGAACTCCTCTGATTTCAAAAGCCACGCCACCAAACAAAACGCGCCCAAACCAATTACCAACGCGCCTCCGGCTTGCAAAGCCACTTGCCAAAAAGTGCGCAGTGGAAAAATCGTACCGATGGCTTGCCGCGCCACCCAACCAAATCCAAACAACGCCACGCTCGCGGCCACGGTCTTAGCCGCAGACATGGTAAATTCGCCCTGACCCAAACAACCTTTTTTATAACGCAACAGCCACCATAAAAAACCAACATTCAAAATCGCGGACGCGCTAAAAGCCATGGCCAAACCATTGATGCCAAATTGGTTGCGCAACAAAATCGCCAGCGTAAGATTCAGCGCTTCAGCCACCAAGCCGGCAATGAGCGGCGTCCACGTATCTTGCAAAGCATAAAATGCGCGAGCCAAAAGCGGCACCAGCGCCTGAAAAACCATGGAGATGGTAAAAATTCCCATCACATCAGCCGTGCGAATGGTATCAGACCATCCGAAGACGCCGGCGCCCAAAGCCAAACGCACAATCTGCGCGCGCAACAAAAAGAAACATGCTGTGGCCGGAATAATTAAAAATACAATTTTGCGCGCCGATGAAACCAAAATACTGCGAAATTCATCCTCGCGTTTGGCGCCGGCCGCGCGCGCTAAATTGGGGAAAGCGGCCACGGCAAATGAAATGCCAAAAATCCCAATGGGGAAAGATTGCAAGTTGTTGGCCAAGTTGAATACGGCGATGGAACCGGCGGGCAAAGCTGACGCCAAGGTCAGCAACACCACCATATTAATTTGCGTCACAGCCAGTCCGGCAGTGCGCGGCGCCATGAGCCAAAGAATTCTTTTGATACCCTTGTGGCGCAACGACGGAGCCGGGATGCGGCGCAATCCCAAACGCAAAGCCACCGAAGCTTGGGTCAGCAAATGCAAAAACGCGCCCAACACCACGCCCCAAGCCAAACCCTCAATGCCCATGACCGGAGCAAAAACCAAAGCGCCAAAAATAATCCCAAAGTTATAAAAAACCGGAGCTAGAGCAAACGCTAAAAAACGCCGCGTGGCTTGCAATACGCCGCCCATAACCGCGGACAACCCCAGAAAAAACGGGGACAGCGCCATGATGCGCGAGAGCTGAATAGTGCGCGCTAATTGCTCCGGATCAAATCCGGGCACAGTCAAAGGCACGAGCACCGGCGCAAAAATCACCAACGCGCCGCAAACCACCAACATGATGGCGCCGACTATGGATAATGCCCGCTCCGCCAAATCCCACGCCTCTTCTTTGCTCCGCGTTTCCAAATATTCGGCGAACACCGGGATGAATCCGGCGGAGAGCGCGCCTAAAATAATCAAAGTATAAAGCAGATCCGGCAAGCGAAACGCCGCGTAGTATGAGTCCAAAATATCGCCTGCGCCAAAACTTGAAGCCAACATGCGATCCCGCAACACGCC
>JAGVIJ010000089.1 GCA_020056125.1 bacterium
ATTGCCAACTTTTTATTTTTGGGTCCCACGGGCGTGGGCAAAACCGAGTTGACCAAAACTTTGGCGCAAGAATATTTTGGCAGTGAAGAATCCATGATTCGGTTGGACATGTCCGAATATCAGGATCCGGCTTCGGTGGTGCGCATGATCGGCGCGCCCGGCGATGTGCGCGGCGGATTATTGACCGAGGCTGTGCGCAAAAATCCGTTTGCCATCGTGCTGTTGGATGAGGCGGAAAAAGCTTATCCGGATATTTTGAATTTATTCCTCCAGGTCATGGAGGATGGCCGCTTGACCGATGGCGTGGGTCGCACTGTGGATTTTACCAATACCATCGTAATCATGACATCCAACGCGGGCACGCCGTTTATCCAGGCTGAAGTGGCGCGCAACACGCCCCTTGATCAAATTAAAACCGCGCTTTTGGAGCGGGAACTCAAAGGCGTTTTTCGTCCTGAATTTTTGAATCGTTTTGATGGAGTGATTGTGTTTAAGCCGCTGTCTTTGGACGAGGTGGTGCAAATCGCGTGGCTGGAAATGAATAAAATTACGGCGCGCTTGGAACGCCAAGGCATTAAATTCAGCGCCGTGGATAAAGCCGTGGAGGCTCTGGCGCAAGCCGGGTATGATCCGCAGTTTGGCGCGCGTCCTTTGCGCCGCGTGATTCAAGAAAAGGTGGATAATCAATTGGCTGACATTCTCTTGCGCCGCCAAGCTGAACGAGGTGATACGATTATGCTAGGGGAGGATGGAAGATTGGAAGTGAAGAAACCGTAAATTTCGAATATCGAATATCGAATTTAGAATTTCGAAGTCCCGCATTAAACATTCGAACTTCGAAATTCGAACTTCGACATTCGAAAAAGGTATGGATCGTTTAGTCTTCATTATCAGCGTTTTGGTAATCGGCGCACTGACCGCGGTTTTGTCGTGGGCGCTCTCATTTGTTTCAGCGCGCGTGGCTCGCAAGTCCGGCGCCTTGGATCAACCATGCGGCGAGCGGAAAATTCATAAAAAACCCATTCCGCTATTTGGCGGTTTGGGCATTGCACTGACTTTTTTAATCGCCGTGTTCCTTCTTTTCTCTCAAGGGCTTTTGCCGGGCATCGCCTTCAAACAAATTTTAGGTCTGGCTCTGGCTGTTATAATTCTATTAGTCGGCGGCCTCACAGATGATCGCTGGCCGCGTCCGGCCTGGCTGCAATTTATTTTTCCTTTGCTGGCCGGTGTAGCCATTATTATTTCGGGCACGGGCATCATCCAAATTTCCGATCCGTTTAATGCCAATGTGCCTTGGTCTTTGGTTTGGTGGCGTTGGGACGCTTATAATATTTCCTTGCCCGCAGATTTGATCACGTTAGTTTGGCTCATGTTTGCAACCTATGCCACTAAATTATTGGATGGACTGGATGGGTTAGTGGCCGGCATAGCTGTGATTGGCACAGCCATGGTTGGAGCGTTGACTTTATCGCCGGCGTATTTTCAACCCAGCGTGGCTTTGCTGGCCGGAGCAGCTGGCGGTTCTTTCTTAGGATTTTTACCGCGCAACACGCATCCGGCCAAACAATTTTTGGGCGAGTCAGGCAGTACGCTGGCCGGTTTTCTATTAGGGTTTTTAGCCATTGTCTCCAGCGCAAAAATCGCCATAGCTTTAGCGGTTTTAGCTATTCCCATTGCTGATGCGGCGCTGGTGGTGATTGGACGTTTACGCCGCGGCGCTTCGCCGTTTCATGGCGATGCCTCGCACCTGCACTTCCGTTTATTGCGCGCCGGCCTGCCGCATCGCGCTGTGGTGGCTCTGCTCTGGGGCGCGGCTTTGGCCGCCGGAGTGATCGCGCTCGGTCTGCAAACGCGCGGCAAAATTTTTTTAATGGCTGCGCTTGTGGCGCTCACGGCTCTGGGATCATGGTTGGCTAAACGCCGACAAATTATAAAGGAATCATAATCATATGGTGAAAAAAAGAAAAAATAATTTTTTCTCCGGTGCGCAACCGCATCAAGCCATAGCCGGTGGGATTTTGGTGGTGGGCGTGATTTTGATTGCGTTATTTGTACCTAAAAATTATCGTCGTCAGAACCATGCTCCGGCGACAGTGATCGCGCCCACATCATCTCAAATTGTGGCGCCGGTTGATCTCACACAATTCCGCTGGGAGATCGCTCTAACCGATGCAGAACACAGCCGCGGTTTATCCGGTCGCACTTCTTTGGATCCGAATACAGGCATGGTTTTTGTGTTTGAGCGGCCGTGGTATTACCCGTTTTGGATGAAGGACACGAATTTTCCTTTAGATATCGTTTGGTTAAATCAAGATCGCGTGGTGGATGTGGCTACTTTGCGCGCTGTTTCGTCCAGCCAGGCCTGGCCTGATTCACATGTGCCTGTGACTAAAGCTGACCGCGTGCTTGAAGTGAATGCGGGCTTGGCTAAAGAATTGGGTTTAAAAATCGGCGCTCAAGTCATCTTGCCCGAGCTTTAAATCCGGGCGCAACCTGGCCAGCGCCAGATTGGTTTGCAGCCAAGATTTTTTAGTTCCGGTATCAAAAATTTTTCCTTTAAACCGAACCGCATAATGCGGTTTGATTTGCATTAACATTTTTATGGCATCAGTCAACTCCATTTCGCCGCGCGGGCTTTTTTGAATGCGCGGAATAAAATCATAGATTTCAGGCGTGAGTAAATAATTTCCCAGAGCCGCCAAGCGCGAAGCGGTTTTTTCCGGTCCGGGTTTTTCGGAAAGATTTTTAATTTGAAAAATATCCGGTTCAAGTTGGGCGGACGGTTCCAAGATGCCGTATTTGCGCGTGCCCGCATCATCTGTTTCCACTACGCCAAAAACCGGTCCGTGATATTTGTCATACACATCCAGCATTTGCCGTAAGCGCGGCTTATCGCCGAGGAAAATTTCATCTCCGTATAAAAGCGCGAACGGTTCGCCGGCGATCAAATGTTCGGCATTGGCCACGGGTGTGGCTGTGCCGTATGGTCCGGTTTGATGAATGAAAGTGATGGTGGCGCCGATCTCCGAATTCAAATCAAAGTATCTTTTGATCAGCGGCTCTTTAAACGCCGTAGTCACGATAATAAATTCCCGCACGCCCGAATCCACTGCATCCTCCACGATGTAATGCAGGATGGGTTTATCCACCACGGGCAACATCTCTTTGGGTACGGCGCGAGTGATGGGATGAAAGCGCGTGCCTTCCCCGGCTGCCAAAATAATGGCTTTACGAATTTGGTTGGACATAGCTTGTATATTACAGCATGGCGTCACTGTAAAAAAAATAGAGCACCGCAGGCGTGCTCTAAAAGTTCGGGGTTAGATCAGAAGGGGGGATTAGCACAGGAAGACGCGCGTGCTGATCGGGCGCTCCTTGCTTGAGATGGGAGAGAAGGTATCTGACTACCATCTGCGGTTCACCCTCGCTGAGCGTGATGGCCAGCATCTCGGGATGCACGATGTTGAATACCCAGCGCAAGTACTGGAGCATGTAGGCCTCGTACGACCTACACTCGGCGCGCGGGATGGGCTGGCCTTGCTCGAAGAGGTCGAGTAGACAAACCGGAACGATCTGCCACATTTCTGTGCCCCACATGGAATCCTTGGCCGCTTGCTCGGGCCAAGTTTGCCACCGCTCTTCAGCCTTGCGCTTGGGATCGGCCGTGTAGTCCGGAGCTTCTCGAAATCCGTCGAGCTTGTCGCAATCGCGCAATATCGTGCACAGGACAAATGAACCACTTGATCCGCCGAACGTTTCCAGCGTTACATCTTGTGCATCGCCGTGATGTTCGATCGCGTCCAGGATCCAGTGACCGAGTGTGGTCTGAGCCAGCTTGCCCAGAATCGGTCGTAGGAGGTTCGCGCCATCTCTCCCATGTAGCCATGGAGTGTGAGGCTCACCGCGACTTACGCGTCTGGCTTCGATCATGCGACCCATGTCGTGTGCGGCGAACAGCAGAGCGAACAGCGCTTCCTCGATTGCTGTGAAACCGAGTATGGATGCGAATTCATGAGCTTGAGCGTGGCAGCGCCGCGCGTGAGCCGGCTTCTGTGTTTTCCACAACATGCCGTCGGGCAAGAGCCGGGCCAGTCGATCGTACATGGCGAACACGACCTGCACCAACGCGTTGAGCTGCGCCACGGTCACGCCGGACTTGGCGATCTCTTCCCGCAATTCCGGATACCGATCCATCAGCGTTACGGTTGACATTCCTGTTTCTCCTTTCAAGGGACTGGGCAC
>JAGVIJ010000121.1 GCA_020056125.1 bacterium
AGCACATCGATCTTGCCTGTGCGATTGTAGATTGTTCCTGTGCTTGTAGCATGACCCGTAGTGGTCACGGTTCCGGTGCCAACATCCAAGGTGCCATTGCTCTGTAGGGTGTTGCTAAACATCATGTTACCTGTGGAAGAACCAATGCTACCTGTGGAAGTCACGGCGGCAGTGAAGGTCAACAATCCCGAGGTAGAAGAAACTACGGATCCGTCCCAGTTGGTGAGTGCGCCAGCAAATGTTATGACACCGGAAGTAGATGTAACCGTGCCATAGTTAGTGAAGGCCGCCGCGGAAGTAGCAGAACCTGCATTCACATCCAAGGTTCCCCTGTTGGTTACAACTCCGGTAATACCTATTTTGCCGCTCACTGTACCAATCATGCCGGAAGAAGACGTAATACTGTCCACTGTATTCAAACTTATGATACCCGTAGTCGACCTAATTATTCCACCATCCACAAATGCAGTCGACGTAGCGGTGAAAACAAACCCGACTACGTTCAACGTACCGGTCACGTGTATTTGGCTGACCGAGGCGTTAGCCGACAGCGTTGCTGTCTTGAGCGTGGGGATATACACAATAGCTCCTTCTACTGGCCCCGTAGCACATCCAGCATCCCAGTTGTTAGCTACTGCCCAGTCGCTGCTCGTATCACCATCGAACGTACAGACCTGGACAGCCGCGTTGGCTGAAGGCGCAATAACAAAGAAGAATAAAACAATAACTGCGGCTACAGTTAAAAACAATCGAACGAAGAATGAATGACTTGCGTCATCCTTTATTAAAACATTGGGGCTTTTCATAGTGCTAATAAAAGAATTATTTTATTTAGGATGAGTAGATTATAGCAGTAAATTATTTGTAAAACCAATTAAATGTGGATAACTCTTGCCCCGCACTAAATTTCGCTCGCGTAATTTAGTGCGGAGTTTGCCCCGCACCAACCTTATAAACTATAAGTCAGGAGCGAAACCACTGCGAAGATGATGGCAATGGTCAGTGTGCCGATGGAAAATGGTACCAACAAACTCAAACCCCAAAACTTAGCAATCAATAAAGCAAACACCCCGATAACTTGAAACAGCATCTTCATTTTTCCGGCCCAATTGGCGCTGATCGGCTCATGCCCTTTGCGCCGCACTAAACCAACAAATAGAATCATGAGTTCCACCACCACAATAATGGCCGCAAAAGCCACGTTAACCTCTTTAGCCACGAACAGAATCACCACCAAACCAATCAGCATCTTGTCAGCCGCCGGGTCATAGAAAGTTCCCCAATTAGTGATCTGTTTGCGCACCCGCGCCATGGAACCATCCAGTGCATCAGTGAAAGCCGCAAATAAAAAAAGCGGCGCAGCTATATGCCATTGGCTCTGCGCAATAAACCACAAAACAAAGGGAACCAGACAAAAACGTAAAACCGTAATGTGATTCGGTTGTAGTCTTTTGGGTAGAAACTGAATTAAAAGTATATTCAGTACGCGATCATGAAAATAGACCGGAGCGTTTTTATTAGTAATCAACATAATTGCCGAGGAGCCGCTATATGTTACCATGCCAGGAGCTATGACTGAAAGTACCAATAAAATAATCACAGCCTTGGTTTTTGCCGGCGTCATCCTAGCCACCCATCTCTGGTCTGCCGAGAACAAAGAGGTCCTCTGGCTGGTAGTCATTTTTACTTTGCTGTTTTACGGCCACGCTTTAGGGCGCGCCTGCTTCCCCAAACAAGATTGGAAAATCTCAATCTTCCCGGGCGTGATTTTATTTTTGGCTCTACAAAGCATATTTCAAACTGCCTGGTATTATTTGGATGGAAAGTTATCCACAACCAGCGACGCCATTTCAATAATCGTGACCGTTGTTATAGCAACCATCTTAAGCCGGCATACTCCAATCTGGCATATTGAATCGCCTGAAACCCCAAACCATGAACCTGCTCAAAATACGGGACTGATCCGCTATATTCGAATCTTTTCCGCCACAACGCTTACTTGTGCATCTTTTTTAGCGCTAATGTTCATCATGCGCAGAGCCGGACAAGCCGCCACCATAGAATCCATCTCAACTCCTTGGCCGCTCTTGCCCGAACACACCTTAATTATCATGGCTTTAATCTGGCTGGCGCTCATCGTGATCGTAGCTTTTGCCCGCTGTTCAATCGCCGCTACGCTCACTTCAGCCTTTGCCATTTTCAGCCTCACCTCCATCCCGCCCCTGATTTATAAAATCGGTTATGGCTTTGACGGTTTTCTGCACATCGCCAGTGAAAAAATCCTCTTGGCCAGCGGCACTCTCTCGCCCAAACCTTTTTATTATATCGGCCAATATGTTTTTACCACTTGGTTTTCGCGCTTAGCTGACTTGCCTGTGGCCACCATTGATCGTTGGCTCGTACCTATCAGCGCCGCCATCTTATTACCCATGACAATTTTATTGCTGGGCGGTTATGGCCGACATCAAAGCCCGACGCGCTTTTTAATCTTGGGACTCTTGCCCTTATCAGCCTTCATCTCCACTACACCTCAAAATTTGGCTTATCTCCTGGGGTTGTGCGCGCTATTTTTAAGCTTTGATCGCGCTCGGCACAACATCAATCCCATGGCGCCCATCATCCTGTCACTCTGGGCTATAGCCATTCATCCTCTGGCCGGCCTGCCTTTATTTTTAGTTTCCGGTGCGCTAATCCTCTCTTCGTATGAACGAAAAACCAACCAAATTTTGGCTTGGATTTGTGTTTGTTCAGCCGGAATTTCCGTACCCGCCATGTTTTATATCCTGGGTCTGCACGGTAATATCGCCCTGGTTTGGAATTTAAAAATGATTTTCAGCGCCACCGCCTGGATTAATTGGCTCAAAGAATTCATCCCGTGGATCGGCAACCATGCTGTAATTTGGCCGGCGTGGACCAATCTAACTTCAAAAATTCTGCCGCTTGCCTTATTCGCCGCCGCTTTATTTAGCCTAAAAAGCTCGTCCAGCCGCCGCATGTCATATCTCTTAATCGCCGCGGCTTTTATCCTGATGATATCCTCGGCTATCTTACAAAATATCGGAGAATTTACTTTTTTGATTGACTACGAACGCGGTAATTATGCAGGTCGGCTGAATGCTCTAGCCGTATTCTGCTTACTGCCGGCTGCCATGCTCGGCCTCATGAATTTTTGGCAGTATTTAAAACGCGCGCCCAAAATTTTGTCCATCAGTATCGCGATTTTCTTTTTAAGTTCAACCGCGGCCTTATCCTACAATAGCCTGCCGCGCCACGACGCGCTGGTCGCGGGTCGAGGTTGGAGCACGAGCTACCATGATTTTGAAGCCGTAAAGCTGATTGATGCTGACGCGGAAAATCGCGCCTACACGGTTTTGGCTAATCAAAGCGTTTCAGCCGCAGCTGTGGCACAGTTGGGTTTCAAACGCTATGCCCAAGATATTTTCTTTTACCCCATCCCCACGGGCGGCGCGTTGTATCAAAATTTCTTGGATATTTCGTATAACGAACCCTCCATGGACATCATTAAAGACACGGCACAACTCGGCCAAAGTCACCTGGTTTATGTGGTTATCAATGATTATTGGTGGCGCGCCGAAGCTCTTTCACCGGCTTTGGAAAAAATCGCTAATCAAACCTGGAATATCGGCGATGGCAAAGTCAAAATTTATAAATTTGATTTGAGTATTGATTCCAGTTCATCCACCACTGCCTCAACCCCGTGACGTTCCAAAATATTTTGCCGCGCTCGTTCGGTTTGCGGATCAATGATTTGAGTTCCCAACGCACGTTTTAGCGCAATAGCTAAAGCCTCAACATCACCAGCCGCTACCAACCATCCGGCTGAATCCAGTGTTTCCGGAATTCCTCCCACCTCCGAAGCTATTACGCGGCAATCTGCGGCCAATGCTTCCAGAATTATGGTGGGTTGATTCTCGCAAACCAATGACGGCACAACCACCACGGGTTTATTTTTCAACAATTCCAACACCTGCTCATGCGGCAAAGATCCACAATAGATGAAATTCGGATCTTGAGCGCGGAAAATTGGCAACTCTCGAACCAACTCCCCTTGCCCCACCACGCGCAAACGCGGCTTATCCCTACCTAATTTTTCCCAAGCCTCAACCAAAATCTGAAAACCTTTATCTGGATCCAACCGCCCAACATACAAAATTTCCGGAACACCGCTACCGGGAACAACGGATGTCACCTGAGAGATGGGATTGGGCAAAATAAATGTTTTAGCGGTTTGAAAAAAACCGTATTTTTTATGTAAATCCAACAGCCAAACCGTGGGCGAAAATACAATATTCGACATTCCCAGGGCGCGGCGTCTGGATCTGACCCAAAACTTACGCCAAATTTTACGCGCTAAGCGCCATGATTCGTGCGCTAAAATTTTCCCTGACGGTTCAAATAACTGAACATCATGCAACACATGCGCCCACACAATTTTTTTAGCTCCGCTCTGCGCCAACCAAGCCTTACGACAAACTGTCTGCGGCGTGGCCCAACCACAACCCGTCAAATTATGCGTGAGCAAAATCTCCGGATTCCAATCTAAAATCCGCTGAACCAAATCCTGGCGCGCGCTCAAATCACGCCAATGAAAATATAATCTGCGCCATGGCGAACGTTTTTCCAACCCGGGATCGCTGACAAATGTTTGAATCTCGTGGCCGCGTTGCTTTAAAACGCGCGCTTGCATCTCTGCCACCACGCCGCAACCGCCCCGCGTCTGCGGAGAATAATCATTGGTTAAGATTGCAATGCGCATACCCAGTACTACAACTTCGATCCCGCAGGATAAAGTTGTATTTTAGTTAGTGAATAAAAATCTTTGAGTCTTTTGGGATAAATCTTGGCTTCCGGTTATTTTGAGCTTTATCGAAGTTGTAGTACTGGGCATAAATCAACCTACCAAGTTATTATACACGGCCATCAATCCATCCAAATGTTTTTCCCACGTGAAGCGCTCCAACACTCGAGCTCTGGCGCACTCCCCCATCCGGCGCCGTAAAATTGGATCTGTACACAAACGCGTCAGCGCTTGAGATAGCGCTTGTTCATCGCGCGGCTGTACCAACAATCCGGTTTGTTCATGCGCCACCACTGTGCGCACGCCCGGCAAATCAGACGCTACCACTGGCACGCCGCAAGCCTGTGCCTCCAACGCCACCAATCCAAAAGCCTCGGCGCCCGAAGTTGACGGCAAAACCAAAATATCCGCGCTTTGATATGCAGTCACCAAATCATCCGGCGCCACTCGACCCTTAAATTTACACCTGCCGGCCACGCCTAATTTCTCGGCCAATCGCTCATAACTTTTCCGTAAATCCCCTTCTCCCACCAAAACCAACCACGCGTTCAGCACTTGGCGCAAAGCGCGCAATAAAACCTCCACGCCCTTAAAAGCGTGCGCTCGATCCATGCCGCCCACAAACAATAAAACCGGAACCGCGCGATCAACCGTCTGCGCCGCCGGACAAAATTTTTGCTCGGCTACGCCAAACGGCAATTCCTGCGCCTTTTCCGCATACGGCGCAAACGACGAGTGTTGCGCATAATCTTTGGAAGAGACGATCAATGCATCGGCCGCGTTCAAAATGCGCGACTGAAATAATTTACGCTGTGCGCCAAAATACCAACCCCGCGGCCCCGGCGCCGTGGCATCCATATGCAAGGTTATGACCAATTTTTTTATGGCTCGATTCCGCCGCAACCTGGCCACACTCCCCTGCGTGCCGTAAAAAGGATAATGCAAATGCACAATGTCAGCTTCCTTAACTAAAAATTCCAAACCATGCAAAGCGCCGGCATTCCCTAATCTAAAACCTGCGTGCGTGGTCAAAGACACCAAGGTCGCATCAATTCCGCGCCGCACCAAACCAGCCACCTCTTCAGCGGCCGCTTGCCCCATGCCGCCGATTTCCGGCGGAGCCACGCAGACTAAATGAATAATTTTCATATTACCAGCGGACAATCAATTTTAACCACGCGAAACTTAATTTCCAAAACGGATTCGCGATTTTATTCACCACATCATTCTCAAATTCTTGATACGCGATCAGCGGCGTGAACCTGCTTAAAATCAAACTATCCGGGACTTTTCTGATCCGCGCCACATCGCGTCTGCCGCGCCAAATATAAATCCAGGTTTGCAGTCTAAAAAACCACGCCATGGCGCGCAACTTCTCCCGCCACCAACCGCCTTTGACCGCAAAAGCCAAAAGCGCCACATCCGCCACCAACAACATGGGCGACAGTAAAATAATCGTGGGCCAAGCGTAATTTTTTAACACCACTGCTCCGCGGTTGCGTTCCATCCAATACCATTTTTGGATTGACCGCGAAAATTCATAACGGTGCCGCACCACGCTCGTCGGCGCCATAACATTGTGATAACCGGCCAGCATCATGCGCCAGCCCAAATCCAAATCCTCGTGATACATAAACAAAGTTTCATCCAACAATCCAACCTCTTGCATCACGCTGTTGCGATACAAAATCCCGGCGCCCGAGCCATAGGCAATCAGTTTTGTCTCGGACGATACGTCTTTGCGTTGTTCATGATAGCCGCCGCAATAACCAAATCCCAAAAAATGAATGGCATTGCCCGACGAATTTATTTCTTCGGGATTTTGTTGCAGTACCAGCAATGATTGAACCGAGCCGATATTTTTATCCACTTCAGCCGCAGCCACAGCCGCGCTTAAAGTTTGGTTTTCAAATTCAGCATCCGGATTCAAAAGATAAACATACTCATGCCCCCGCTCAATGGATTTGCGCCAAGCCAAATTATTCCCGCGGCTAAAACCCGTATTTTCACCGGGCTCATGAATAATTATAGCCGGCAAACTCCCGGCCAAACGCGCCTGTTGTTTTTTAACTTCAGCTAAAGATCCGTCGCCCGGAGAATTATCCACGAAATGAACAGTCCAGCGATCGCGCGGATAATCCGTGCGCGCCAAACCATTAAACAGCGCTTCCAGATAAGGGGCGCTGTGATACAGCACTACGATTACATCTACACAGGACGTCATGGTTTTAAATCTTTGGGATCAGGTTCCACTTCCATAAATTCCGATTGATGCAACGACGCATCCAGCATAAAGGCTTGCAAAGTCTGTTGGGTAAATGACATTTCCGCGTCCTCGGGTCGTAGCGGTTTTTCAGGCAAAGGCTTGGCTACTGCCACCGGTATTGATACCGACTTTTCTGAAGCGGCCTGCGGCTCCAAATTGCGCAAAGCCTCGTGGCGCACAGCTTCGGTCAATTTGCGCTCAATCTTTTCATGCTGAATGAATAATTTAAAAACCAACATGAACAGCACAGCCACGGACGCGTACACCACCAAATCCACGCCGCGACCCACGCCCACGCGCGCCGCCAAATTACTGGTTACGTTGGGGATCATCACCACCACCGCGGCTAAAATCCAAACCACTGACCAGCTCGCGGCCTCGCGCCAGCAAATCACTTGTTGCCGCGCGCGCCGCCAAGTTACCCACAGCGCCAACAGCATGACGATAAGAAATATTTTTTGGATGATCATACCCAGTACTACAACTTCGATCCAGATGAATGAAATTGTAATTTAGTTAATAAATAATAATCTTTGAGTCTTTTTATGAACCGTGCCTGACCATCTGCCGCACGCCAGAGTTTTATCGAAGTTGTAGTACTGGGCATATTTTTTAATTAAGAACTCTTCCATCTTCCATCTTCGATCTTCGATATTCCTGCCTGCCGGCAGGCAGGCGAAATTCACCGCGTAAACACTCCCAAAAAAAGTTGCCAAGCGATTTTTGCCGCATCCCAAGATTTTTGTCCTTTGCGCAAAGATTCCGACGAATAATACACGCGCACCGGCACTTCGCCCCAACGCAAATCAGAACGCGTAACCAAACGCAAAATTTCCGAACAATGCGCCATGCGATCTTGCTGAAAAACAATTCTCTCGGCCGCTTCAGATGTGAACGCGCGAAAACCTGATTGCGGATCAGTGATTTTTCGCGGCACTCCCACCACCAGCGCATTAAACGTTCGAGCGCCGCTAAG
>JAGVIJ010000072.1 GCA_020056125.1 bacterium
ACTACTAAATTGGGAAACAATCCCCTATTCGCGTACAAAATCACGGTGGGGAAAGTCAACCAGCCCAGCGCCGTGGCAATTTGTGCGGCTCGACCCCAGCTTTGACTGAATTTCCACAAAGGGAAAAGCACGGAGAGCGCTAAGAGCGGCGTGAACCAAACCAATCCCACGTCGCCGAACAAACGCCACAATCCGGCGGCCAGCATGGGCAGGCCCAAAAAACCAATCGGAACCAGATATGAATTTTGCGTGACCAAACTGCGGCTATGCAACCAGGGGAAATCTTTGAGTAAATCAAAATCAATTTGCAAACTGCCGGTGCGCGCTAAATGCCGACCCATGACCGCAACGGCCGTCTCGTCCGGACTCATAAAAACCGCGGCGCCGAGCCAAGGTAAAATAAAAAATCCGGCGCTCAAAATCACGAGCAATACCGCAAT
This sequence comes from bacterium, assembly GCA_020056125.1. Lineage (GTDB taxonomy): Bacteria > Patescibacteriota > Patescibacteriia > 2-12-FULL-60-25 > 2-12-FULL-60-25 > JAHIUG01. The sequence continues at coordinate 441 of JAGVIJ010000072.1, forward strand.
TCCAACCGATTTTCCGACTTGATTAAACACCAAAACATCCTATCACGTTTCGCACAGCGGCAAAAATGAAAAGAGTCTCCCCCTCACCTGCCTGCCGGCAGGCAGGTGAGGGGGAGTACGAGGGGGTTAGCTGAAATAATTTTATGATGCAATTTCTAACCCCTCCCCACCTCCCCTTAATCTAAGGGGAGGAATAATTAGAGTATTTTTTTGTTCACTCAAATATGCTACTCTTTTTATATGCAGATACGCGGAATTGCACTAACCGCTTTGTTTTTAACGCTGATTTTGGGCGCTCAACCTCTTTTAGCGCAATCCCCGGTTGATCTCACGAGCTATCCTGATTTTAATCCGAACTTCATTTTATCGGATGATGATATTTTTGACGCGACCAGCCTGACCTTTGATCAGATGGCGAGTTTTTTGCGCTCCAAGGGCCGCCTGACCAATTATCGCCTCAAAGATACTGATGGCGTGGAAAAAACCGCGGCTGAAATTATTTGGCGCGTGGCTCAATCCTACAAAATCAATCCTAAATATTTGTTAGCGCTGTTGCAAAAAGAACAATCGCTGGTGGAAGATCCCAACCCCTCGCCAGCGCAGTTTGACTGGGCCACGGGCTATGGCATCTGCGACAGCTGTTCCAAAGACAGTCCGAGCGTGCAGGAGTTCAAAGGCTTTGCCTCGCAAATTGAGTGGGCCGCCAAACAGCATCGCGAAAAATATCTGTTTCAACTTTTGATCAATGGTTGGACGTTGAGCGGCATGGGTAAAAATAAAACCTCGCAGATTGACGGGATGAGCGTGACGCCGGCCAACCATGCCACGGCCATGTTGTTTACCTATACGCCGCACATCAGAGGCAATTTGAGTTTATGGAAAATTTGGCAGCGCTGGTTCAAAACCATTTACCCGGACGGCACAGTGGTGCGCGCCGCGTCCAGCGGAAAAACTTATTTGATTCGCTTTGGCGAAAAACGAGCCTTTGCCTCGCCTGCGGTTTTTTCCGCGTTGACTTTGGATCCGAATAAGGTAGTAACGGCGCCGGATGTGGAATTGGAAAAATATCCGGATGGCAAAGCCATTAAATTCGCAAAATATTCTTTGCTCTCTGACCCGGATGATAAAATTTTTCTGCTGACTGAAACCGGCAAGCGCCGCATCGTGGACATGGCCACGTTCAAAAAATTCGGTTTTAATTTGGATGAAGTGCAAACCGTGACCGCCGAAGACCTGGCTGAATACGCAACTGAATCAGACATCAACGCCACCACCACTTTTCCGCAGGGCGCGCTGGTAAAAGTCGCGGGTTCGCCCGGCGTGTGGTATGTGGAAAACGGCCGGCGCCAACCCTTGATCAGTCCGGTATTTTTAACTTTATATTTTCCCCACTGGCGCATCCGCGAGGTCAGCGCAGCTCAACTTGAAACCTTCCCCATTGATCCGCCCTATCATTTGCATGACGGCGAATTGGTTAAATCCAATGTCGCGTCCTCGGTTTATGTGATGGAAAACGGTTTGCGGAGGCCCATCCCATCCGCTACTATATTTGAACAAGTCGGGTGGCAGTGGAAAAATATAGTGGAAGTCTCGGACGGGGTATTGAATATCCACGCGCTCGGACTGCCTTTTACACCAATCTAAATAATTCCGTATTAACCGCCAATCATATGATCGTGTTCGCCGCCATCGTGCCCCACTCCCCGCTCTTGATTGAATCAGTGGGCAAAAAACATCGCGACAAATTAGCTGCCACGCTGGCCGCTTATCAAGAGATTGAGCAAGCTTTGTATTTGGCTCAACCGACCACCATCTGCATGATTGCGCCGCACGGAGCTCAGTATCCTGACGCGTTCAGCATTGATCTGGCCGCTAAGTACGTCGGGCAATTAAAAAATTTCGGGGACTTCTCCACCACACTTGAGGTTAAGAGCGATTATTTATTGACCGATCACTTACAGCGCGCTATGCGCCATGAGAACGTGCCTTTCACTTTAACTTCCAACGAAGAATTGGATTATGGTTTTACGGTGCCGCTTTTATTGCTCACCAGCAAACTGACCAATTGGAAGCTGGTGCCAATTTCGCCGGCGCAGTTAGATGGCAAAGAGCATTATGAATTCGGGCGACAGCTTAAAGAGATTATTCATTCGGAAGAGTCGCGCATTGCGATCATTGCCAGCGCTGACCTGTCTCATAAATTGAGCAAGGATTCGCCTTCGGGTTTTGATCCGGAGGGGCCTAAATTCGATCAGGCCATGCAAGATGCTATTGTGAGCCGCGACATGACCAAACTACTTTCTATGGATCAGGCACAATTGGATAAATCCGCGCAATGCGGCTACCGACCCATCGTCACTTTGCTCGGCGCTTTAGATGGCATGAACGTCAATGTAAAAGTTCTGGCCTACGAAGCGCCCTTTGGCGTGGGTTATCTGACCGTGAAATTTGATATCCCTTAAAATGCATGTTTTATATTTCGGTTGTTCCGGCCATTCGAACGCCCTTTGGCGTGGATGTTTTTGATTATCGCGTGGATGACGCGAGCGACATCCAACCGGGTGATTTAATCCGCGTGCCTTTTCGCAGGCGTTCTCTGCCGGCTCTGGTGATTGAGCGCGCCGAGCATAGTAAATACTCGGGAAAAATTTTGGGGCTGAATAATCTTCAACCGCTGGTTAGATTTCCGGCTGTGCTGGTTCAACTGTTGCATGCGGCCGCGGCACGAACTTTTTGCTCTCAAGCCACAGTACTGCAAGCTTGGATTAGAAAGGTTCCGGTACGTACCACGACTTTGTACGGGCGAGATTACCTCGCCCCTACAAAAGGCGGACGCACGGGTTCGCCCCTACAAACCAAATTCGATCTGACTGAATACGTAGTTGATCGACGAGAACGAATTTTGGAACACGCGCGCCAAGCATCGGGCCGCACGCTGATCATCACGCCGTGGCAAAATCGCGCTGACGAGCTGGCCCAAACATTGAACTCACCCGTGCTACACGCCGGTGTGGCTCTGGGTCAGGCCTGGCGGTATTGGACACACTTTGTACTCAATACAAATAGCGTCTTAGTAACCACTCGCTTGGGCGCTTGGCTGGCTCATGCGGCGGATACCGTGATCTTGGACGAACCGGAAAATGATGATCATAAACAAGATGAGCTCACGCCGCGGCTGGATGCGCGCTGGCTGATCAATTCAATTAAAAAATTGAACCCGAATTTGGCCGTGCTCAAAATCAGTACCACTCCGCCCTTGATTGAAACTCCAAATATCGACCGCATCAACATTCCTGAAATCAGCGTGCCGCAAAGCGTCATACCTTTTGAGCCGGGTTCATATTCGGCCATCAATGAAATTAACGCCCTGACTGAAAGCAAACTGCAAGATGCGGTTGAAGCCGGACAATCCATTGTAATTCTGCACCCCATCAGGGGCGAGCGCGCACGTTCAGTTTGCCGTGATTGCGGCTGGAAGGCTGAATGCGCGTTTTGCGGATTCCCTCTGTCTCAATTGGATACACAGGCGCACTGCGGGCGCTGTGGCCGCAAAAGCGAGCTTCCGGCCGCTTGCCCGGCTTGCGGCAATGCTGATTTAGGCAAATCGCGCACCGGGAAATCCAAGCTGGCGCGCCAAATTCAAGCGCAATTCAAATCCGCAAAAATAACCATTTTAGATCTAACCGAGTGGCGCGAATATGAATTGGAAAAAAATTCTTTGGTGGTGGTAACTGATTTAGGGCTGATCGGAGGTTATGTCGAAGACATTCGCCGGCGCGAACGATTGATCATTGCCTGGCGCCGCTTAGCCGCTCAAATTTTTACCAATCAAAGCGAATTGGTCATCCAGGGTCAAGCGCCGCTCTTGGACCAAGCGCGCGCTTGGCTGACTCCGGAGGGCGTTAAAACCGCCTGGCAAAAAGAGTGGGCTGACCGCCAAGCCTTTAACTATCCTCCGGCCAACCAGCGCATTAAAATTCTGGTTGACGGCCATGAGGCTAAGGCCGAAGAAATTAAACAGCGCTTGGAACAAGCGGCCGACGGACAATATTCGATCCAAGGGCCGTTCAAAGTTTTGTTTCGCTCCTCCACGCGACGACCGCGTTCCGTGCTCCATCTCTTGCCCGTACCCGCTGCAAAATTCAGCGCCATCCGAACGGTATTGCAGCCGCTAGCCAAAGACACTATCATTGACCTTGACCCAATCGCTTTTTTCATGTAAAAGAAACGTATGAAAACCCTGCCCATCGTTATCTATCCGGCCAAGTCGCTTAAGCTCCCGTCTAAAGAAGTGGCTCTGGAAAAAATCAATACTCCCGAATATCAGGAGTTGTTTGATGTGATGATCAATACCATGCAACAAGCGCAAGGCGTTGGTTTGGCTGCTCCGCAAATCGGCAAGAATGAACGCATTATTATCGTGGAACTAAAATCCAAACCCCAGGTTTTTATCAATCCCAAAATCACGCAACGCTCGGACGCCACAGCTATCAACGAGGAGGGTTGTTTGAGTTTGCCCGGAGTTTGGGGCTTGGTAGAAAGAGCGAAAATGGTTTCCGTGGAGGCCTTTAATCGCCAGGGTAAAAAAGTGAGTTTGAAGGCCAAGGGTTTTGAGGCCATCAAATTTCAGCACGAGATTGATCATTTGGATGGAATTCTGTTTATCGACAAGGCTGCGGAGGTCATGGGCGTGAGCCGTCCCGCCAAGTAAATAAAACATGTTTAAAATAATTTTCATGGGCACGCCGGATTTTGCCGTGCCGGCTCTCAAAGCCTTGATTCAAGACTCGCGTTTTGAGGTTGCGGGCGTGATTACTCAACCGGATAGTCCAGTGGGCCGCCATGCCAGCATAACTCCACCGCCGGTTAAAGTCGTAGCTGAAGAAAATAAAATTCCGGTCTTTCAACCCAAAAAACTCGACCGATCTTCCGTATTCGAAATTCGAACTTCGAAATTCGAACTTCGAAATTCTAATTACGACGCCGTTGTAGTCGTGGCTTATGGCAAAATTCTGCCGCAATGGTTTTTGGATCTGCCTAAACACGGGGTCATCAATGTGCACGCTTCGCTTTTACCGCGTTGGCGCGGAGCATCGCCCATTCAATCTGCGATCGCGACCGGTGATAAAAAAACCGGCGTGACCATTATGAAGATTGATGCGCAACTGGATCACGGACCAATTTTGGCTGCGCAAGAAACAGCTACTCTCAAAACCGATACAGCTGAATCCTTGCATGATCGCCTGGCTGAACTGGGCGCCAAATTACTGCCTGATACGCTGGCGGATTATTTATCCGGCAAACTCAAACCGCGCGAACAAGATCATGACGCAGCCACCACCTGCCGCACGCTGAAACGCGAAAATGGAAAAATTGATTGGACTAAATCCGCCGAAGAGATTGAACGCTTGGTGCGCGCTTATCACCCTTGGCCCGGCACATGGACTGAATATAAAGGCAAACGCCTGAAAATTTTACAAACTAAAATTTCATCGGAAACTGCAGATCGCGAACCCGGAGAATTTTTTTCCGCGCCACACAAATTATTAGTCGCCTGCGAAGATAAAACTGCGCTGGAACTCGTCATGATTCAACCTGAAGGTAAAAAACCCATGACCGCCCATGAATTTGTTTCGGGACAAAAAACCACCCTCGTTTCACATTTAATACGATCGTGACGATTGTGAAACGGCAATTTTAGATTTTCGCTCAACCGAGCCATGAATTTGAATTTTTAAACTGGGGATAAGTCACGATTATTGCACACCGTACTCTTAATAGTTATATATCCTTCAGCCGCGAGCAAAAATCCAAAACCCAGCGGATGGTTTAAATATGGCGTAAAAATATGCAGTGTAGCTAGCGCCGCCAGGGACGAAATAAATCCGGCGCGAATCCATAAATCCGCGGGCAAAATCCACAAACGGCGAATCAGCGACACGAGTAACCAAAGAATGATCGGGATGCCCAGCAGACCGAATTTAATCCAGTGTTCCAACCAACCCCACTCAAACGCATGGGTGGTGTACCAGCCATCAGGATTCTGCGCCAAGATGCGCGGATCCTTGGTCTGATACATCACGGTGGCGCCAAAGCCCGAACCTAAAATCGGCGCTTGTTTTATTTTATCCCACAAAACTGGTAAGAGATTCCACCGGCTTTCTGCCGCCACATCGGTGACTGAACCGCGCGAACCGAATAGAGTGGCGAGCGATCCCATGTCCACATGCGGCGCCGGAAAAGCCACCACTGCAAAAATTAAAGCGAACCCAAGGGCTACGGCGGAAAAAATTCCACGTACCGCCGTCATCACCATTGACGCGCAAACAGCGGAAGAACTTACGGAGTTGCGAATAGCAGGAAAAAATCAAAAGTTAGCAGATCATCCAGTCCAAACACAAATTCTTAAAGAAATTTTGATGCAAGATCGGAA
>JAGVIJ010000071.1 GCA_020056125.1 bacterium
AAGACACTCCATGTAAAAAGCCGTCTTCGCAAAAGACGGTTTTTGAGTTAAAATTAGATAACCCCAAAAGCCGGCGTGGGCCAATCGGGCATTACCATGATCAAACTAGAGAAAGTAACTAAAATTTATCCACCGGATGTGTATGGGTTAAAAGACGTGTCCTTGCAAATTGAAGCCGGGGAGTTTGTTTCCATCGTGGGGCAGAGCGGCACGGGTAAGACCACTTTAGCTAAAATGTTAATTGCCGAAGAGCGGCCCACCAGCGGTCGCATCGAAATCGGCGGCTGGGACATCACTCGACTCAAAGAGCGCGATGTGTCGGAGTTGCGCCGCCAGATCGGCGTGGTGTTTCAGGATTATAAACTTTTGCCCACCAAAACCGTTTGGGAAAATGTGGCTTTCGCATTGGAAGTAGCCAGCGTGCCTACCAAGCGCATTCACGACGTGGTGCCGCAAGTTTTAAAAATCGTGGGTTTGGCGGAAAAGGATAAAAGATTTCCCACTCAATTATCGGGCGGCGAAGCGCAACGCGTGGTGATTGCGCGCGCCTTGGTGCATCGCCCCAAGATTTTATTGGCGGATGAGCCCACGGGCAACCTGGATGCTTTAAACGCTCGCGAGATTATTGATTTACTGCTTAAGATTAATAACTTTGGCACCACGGTCGTGCTGGTGACGCATGATCGCGAGGTGGTAAACGGTTTGCATCGCCGCGTGGTGACTTTGGCCGCCGGGCAAGTGGCGGCTGATCATTCGCATGGAAAATACTTGATTTAATTTCGTTTGATTAAAACTATGAATTTTGGAGTGACCTTTTGGCGCGTTCTGTCCTATGCCTGGAAAAATTTTGCGCGCAACGTTTGGATGGGTTTAGCCACCATCTTTGTGCTGGTTTTGTCGTTGCTCTCCGTGAATGTTTTGGTGGGCGTGAATGCTCTGCTGGAACAAACGGTGGCGACGCTGGAAAATAAGGTTGATGTTACGGTTTATTTCAAACCCGAAACGCCCGAGGCTGTATTGCAACAAGCGCAATTTTTTATGGTGTCTTTGCCGCAAGTCAGCGCCGCGAATTTATTTACGCGCGATCAGGCGCTGGAAAATTTTAAAGCTCAACACGCCAATGATCCAAAAATTTTAGATGCTTTATCCGAGTTGGATCAAAATCCATTAGGCCCCTCCATGGTGGTCAAAGCCAAAGAAACCGAAGATTATCCTTTCTTGGTTGAGGCGCTAAAAAATCCGCAGTTTGATTTTGCTATTGAATCCAAAACCTATGATGATCATGCGCTGGCCATCACGCGCGTGCGCGAGGTGGGGGATTCGGCGCGATTGTTCGGTGCGATTCTGATTGCTATCTTCGCCGTGTTTTCGGTTTTGATTGTGTATAACGCCATTCGCGTGGCTATCTATACTCAACGCAAAGAGATCGCCATCATGTGGCTGGTCGGAGCCTCGGGAGCGTTTGTACGTCTGCCCTTTGTATTTGAAGGATTGGTGCTGGCCGTGGCCTCTTTATTGGTGACCGCTGGGCTGATTGCCGTGGCCGTGTGGGGTTTGGAGCCTCGATTGGTTTCATTTTTTGATGGCGCAAGTCCGGGTCTGGCATCATTCTTTATTGGGAATTTTTGGTCGTTGCTGTTATTTGAGGGCGGGGCGCTGGGTATCTTGGTAGCTCTATCTTCTTGGGCTGCGGTGGGGAGGTATTTGAAACATTAAAGCATTAAAACAATTTAAAAAAACTCCCTCGATTTTGCCTGTCGGCAGACAGGTGATTGTCGGGGGAGTTTTATGTTTTTAGACTACATCGGCTGCGTCTGCATCGGGGTCAACTGCTTCGGCTTCGACCGCTTCTTCCAGCGATTCGAGCGGATCGACTGGTGGAACGGCGCCTTCGTCATCTAACGGCTCGTCCAATAGCGGATCATCGGTCGGTGGAACGGGAGAAGTTGTTAGGTCGTCTAACATAATTATTTTTTTATGAATTAAAACATCTGAAGATTATATCAAGGATGTTTTTACGTTGCCAAGTTATTTGAGCAGATATGTCAAGCCGATCTCAACCACAACTTCTTGAGTTCCGCTGGGTACGCTGGGACCGGCATCCATGCCGCCCTTGCCATCAAGATACGGAGTCGGAATGCCGGGCGCTTGCACCAGATTTTCCCACCAGCCCACCACGCGCTTTAATTGAACGCCTGCGGCTTGCGCTTGGTTGGCGGCTTTGGCTGTGGCGTCGGACAAGGCCTTGATGCGCGCTTCTTGTTTCAAATCATTAAGATTAGAAACGTCGAAGGTGATGCCCACAATTTGATTAACGCCGGCCTGTGAAGTTTGGGCAATCACGCGGCTGACCGCGTCTTTATCTTTTTTGATATCGCGCACGCGGATAATCAACTGTTGGTTGGCTGTATAACCGGCGAGCGTGGAAACATTTTCAATGTAATCATACTGCGGATAGAGCGAGTAACTTTGGGTTTGGGTATCAGCATCGGGTATGCCCGCGTTTTTGGCGGCGGCCAGCACCTGGTTGATTTTTTCATTTAGTTGGCGAAGCGCGTCTTGCGGTTGAGCCGCTTTATCAACTTGCACGCCCAAGGTCACATTGGCCAGATCCGGTTCATAAGAGACTTTGCCCTGACCCGAAACCGAGACTTGCCACTGCGGATAGTTTACGATTCTGTCTCTTAAGATGGCGAGAATGGCCACGGCCGTAACCGCTAGGATAGCGATGATGGTGATTAAGACTTTGCCGGCGCCGCCTC
>JAGVIJ010000106.1 GCA_020056125.1 bacterium
AACATCTCGGTGCGGTTAGGACTTAGGTCTGAAAGCCCCAAGACTTTACCCCCGAGATGTTGTTTTGCTTAGGTGTTGCACTTTGAAGTTGAATTCAAGTTTAGCGGGTTGACAAAAGTCTTTTAAAGCTCTATTTTCAAGGTCATGTCTACAGATAAGAAAATTTATTTGGACCATGCGGCCGCCACGTATGTTGACCCTCGCGTGCTCGAGGTTATGTCGCCTTATTTTAGCGCGGCCTACGCCAACCCCTCGTCTTTTCACGCTCCGGGGCTGGAGGCTAAAAATGCGGTGACCGCGGCGCGCAAAAAAATTGCGGGAATTTTGAATTGCCGCGAACCGGAAATTTTATTTACTTCGGGCGGCACTGAATCAGATAACTTGGCTGTGCTGGGCATGCCGCGCGCGTATCAAAAAAACGGTCGGCATGTGATCACGAGCGCCATTGAACATCCATCTGTGCTCGAGCCGCTCCGCCATTTGGAGAAAATCGGTGAAATCACGCTCACAGTTCTGCCGGTTGATAAAGATGGTTTGGTGCATGTTAAAGATTTGGTGCAGGTTCTGCGTCCGGACACGATTTTAGTTTCCATCATGTACGCCAACAACGAGATCGGTACGCTTCAGCCCATTGCCGATATTGGTCGCGAAATTTTGAAGTGGCGCAAGGCGCACAACACCGCATTCCCATTCTTTCATTCAGACGCTTGTCAGGCGGCCGGAGCATGTGAAATGGATGTGGAGAAATTACATGTGGATGCTCTGACTTTGAACGGCTCAAAAATCTACGGACCCAAGGGCGTGGGCGTGCTTTACCTGCGCAAGGGTGTGAATTTAGCGCCGCTGATTTTTGGCGGCGGGCAAGAACGCGGTTTGCGATCCGGAACAGAAAATGTGCCGGGCATTGTGGGTTTGGCGCGCGCTTTGGAAATCGCTCAAGCTGAAAAGGAAAAAGAAAACGCGCGTTTGATTGAACTGCGCGATCGTTTGATTGAGGGGTTGCTATCAATTCCTAAAACAATTCTCAATGGCCACGCCACCGAGCGCTTGCCGGGCAACGTCAATATTTCTTTTTTGGATGTTGAGGGCGAGGCCGCTGTGTTATATTTGGATGCGCAGAGGATTTATGTTTCTACGGGCTCGGCTTGCGCTTCTAAATCCCTGGAGCCTTCGTATGTCATTGTGGCGCTGGGTCGATCAGCTGAAGCGGCACACTGTTCATTGCGTTTTACTTTGGGGAGAAAAACCCGCGCCAAAGATATTGAGCAAGTGATCAAAACCATGCCGGCCGTGATCGAAAAATTGCGCGCCATGAGCGCCATCAATTCGAAATTATAATTTTTTTATGACCAATTCTGAAGAACCAAAAGGCGACATTACCTCTCGCGACGAAGACGAGAGTTGGTTCTATTCGGATATTGTAAAAGATCACTTTTTCAATCCGCGGAATTTTTTGGCGGATGAATCAGCTTATCAAGATGTGGCTCAAGGCACGGTGGGCTCTCCGGCCTGCGGGGACGTGATGAAGGTTTGGATTAAAGTTGATCCCACCACTCGGCAGATTACTGAAATGAAATGGAAAACTTTTGGTTGCGCCTCGGCCATTGCCTCCACCTCTATCTTGTCCGAGATGGTGACGGAGAACGGCGGGCTCACACTGGAACAAGCGCAAAAAATTACCTCGCGCGAGATTGCGGAGCGGCTCGGCGGTTTGCCCGTACGTAAAATTCATTGTTCGGTGCTGGGCGATCAAGCTCTGCGCGCAGCCATTGAAGCTTGGAATAAAAAAGCGCTTTGATTTTTTTCTCAAAGCGCTGTAGTGGCAAACCCACCTGTCCGCCGTAGCCTTGGCGAAGGAGGATGTGTTTGCCCAAGGTGAACTCACTCCTGGTGCGGAGGTTTGTGGCCGACCTGCGTGGCGCGGTCGCCTGCGTCCTCCGGACGTTCGGATTCCGGAGCGAACAACCCGTCCAACAACTCCCGGGTTTCCTGATCTGTGAACTGGAAACCCAGAGCTGCAGCTTTGCGCTGGAACTTGTCGGTCACCGGAGCTTGCATCTCGATGCCTAGGTCGCGGTACATGGCCGTGACCAGTTCCCACATCTCCACGGCAGATTTCCGCAGCGTCTCTTCTCCTGTGGAGATGATCTCGTGAGCATCGGCCGCGGCGTTCACTGCGATGTGAGTCAGCCGATCGATTTCGTTGTTCGCCGCGACCAGCTTGTGTTTGGTGAGCTGGTGCGCCTGGCGCTCTTCGCTCGATGCATGCGTCAGGCGATCGATCTCCGCCTGCATGGCGGCCATCTGATCCGCGTGATGCTGTTTCAGCATCCTGACGCGCGTTTCGGTCGCCTCCATGAGATGCCGAAGCTTCTTGTCCCAAGTCATTGGCTCCGGCTCGGGTTTCTTCGCCGGCACCACCGTGACTTTGGCCACTTGTGCAATGGGCGTAACGCCGGGCAACGTACTCGAAATTCGTCGATCTTCGTCTCCCATGGGAGTTCCTCTCCTGGTTGTTGAATGAAAAAAAGGTCTGCTCGGATACTAGCAGATTTTTGATTTTTGTCAAGCCCCCTTTTCAAGTATGAAAATTTGCCGCGTCACGAATTGTCCTTCGCGGTGATAGATCAGCGGCTCCGGATTTAACACGCGATAATTTTTTAATAACTCCGGATCTTTGGATAAATTTACATAAGCTGATCCAACCTGTGTTTTGAAGCTCGGCCAAACACACACAATCCTTCCATCCTTTTTTAATAG
>JAGVIJ010000023.1 GCA_020056125.1 bacterium
AACATCTCGGTGCGGTTAGGACTTAGGTCTGAAAGCCCCAAGACTTTACCCCCGAGATGTTGTTTTGCTTAGGTGTTGCACTTTGAAGTTGAATTCAAGGCGCGACGCTTGACAAAAGCCGCGGTTTTTGTTAAATCAAGCTGGTCGGACGTTGGACAACCAAGGAGGAAACCATGTCCCAGCAAGTAGTGGTCATGTTCCCTGACTATCAGGGCAAGGGTCTCAAGGACGGTGCGGAGGGCAAGTTCCTTGCCAGAGTGCGCGCCGCGGCACCGGGCGCGCTCATGATCCCGGTGCTCAATGGCGGTGAAGTGGACGAGTTGCACGCGCTAGCGGGTCAGCATCGCTCCAAGCTCTGCGCCCCCATCGTGGCAGCAGGAGCCAAGAACCTGGTGGACACCCTGACCTACGGGTATGGGAATATCAACTACCATAACCAATCTGACTCCCTCGTGGTCAGGTTGGACACGGCCGAGCATCCGCCGGAGTTCATCCCGCAACTGGTTCAGACTGTCATGGAGCAGGGCGGCATGGTCATCGGAGATCTGATGTTCCCGGAGGGCACTCTGCGCTCCGAGTCCGTCGACGAGTTCGTACATCTGGATGCGTTCCCTGGGTTGTACGACCAGATGACCAATGGCAAGGTCAGGATGTCCTGCGCTCACGGCTACCAGGCGTTCGCGCCCGGATGTTGCCGCAAGATTTTCTCCGCGGCGTGGCGCATCGTGGAGGAAGTCAAGAAGTCGGGCTCGGTGCAGTTCGGGTTCGATGGCGCCATGGCGCTCGCCGCAGCCGGTCTGGGCGAGGTCATCACGATCGTGCACGTGCCCGCGGAAACGCTGCGGGATCGGAAGCGCGCCAAGATCGCCAACCAGTTCGCCAACGCCTTGCGCATGTGCTTGGCGGCGAGGAAGCTCTACACCTTCGCCTAGTCCGTCGGTCAGTCTGGTCTACGTCAACGCCCCGCGGGGATCTCTTCCTGCGGGGCGCATTTTTTTAATCAGTGTCCGAAAATAACATCATCGGCTAATTCGCACGAATTAGCCGATATGGAAAATTACAAAGCAAATTTTTAAATATCCAAATTCGCGCTCTTGGCGTGGGTTTGAATGAACTTTTTGCGCGGGGCCACGTCCGAGCCCATGAGAATATCAAACGTCTCATCCGCCATTTTAGCATCGGGGATGGTAACCAATTTCATACTGCGCTGTGCCGGATTCATGGTGGTCTCCCACAATTGTTCCGGATTCATTTCACCCAAACCTTTGTAGCGCTGAATAACCACGCCCGCGACTTTCACTACACCCTCTTCTTCGGCGACGGTTTCTTCGGTTTGGGCAGGGACAAGCCCAGCCCCTACAGTTTTGGGCGTAATAAATTGCGCCCCTACGTCTTTAATTTTTTGTAGCTTTTGCACGATCCCATCTTTTTCTTCATCGGAAAAAGCATAGTGCACTTCTTTACCCTTGGCCACGCGATAGAGCGGAGGTTGAGCGATGAAGAGGTGGCGGTTGGAAATGATGTCCGGAAAATAGCGATAGAAAAAAGTTAAAAGCAACGTTCGAATATGGGCGCCATCCACGTCAGCATCAGTCATGATGATAACGCGATTGTAACGCAGTTTGGTGAGATCAAACCCTTCGCCGATGTTGGTGCCCAGCGCAATGATTAAACTTTTAATTTCATTGTTGGCCAGCATCTTATCCAAGCGCGTGCGTTCCACATTCAAAATTTTTCCGCGTAACGGCAAGATGGCTTGGAACTCGCGATTGCGGCCTTGCTTGGCAGAACCGCCGGCAGAATCTCCCTCCACGAGGTAGAGTTCGGATTTTTCAGCCTCGCGGCTGGAGCAGTCAGCCAGTTTGCCGGGCAAAGCAAAACCCTCGAGCGCGCCTTTGCGCAAGACCGTATCGCGCGCCGCACGCGCGGCCGCACGGGCTCGTTGCGCCAACACACACTTGCTCAAGATAGCTTCAGCGTCGCGCGGATGCTCTTCCAAGAAAGCCGCAAACGCATCGCCCATGGCGGTTTCCACATACCCGCGCACCTCGGGGTTGCCTAATTTGGTTTTAGTCTGGCCCTCAAATTGCGGATCCGGAATTTTGATGGAGATGACCGTGGTTAAACCTTCGCGCACATCATCGCCCGTTAAATTAGTATCCTTCTCTTTGAGAAAACCTTTTTCGCGCGCGTAATTGTTGAGCACGCGAGTGAGCGAAGCGCGGAAACCGGCCACGTGCGAGCCGCCGTCCGGATTGTGAATGTTATTGGTGAACGCAAAAAGATTTTCTCCATAGTCTTCGGTATATTGGAGCGCAATTTCCACCGTAGCATTATCCAATTTCCGTTCTACATAAAAAACATTGGGATGTTTGGCGTGCTTGGCGTGAGAATTTAAATGGCGCACATACGAGGCTACGCCGCCCTCAAAATAAAAACTGTAAAAGCGTTGCGGCTCTTGGCGCGCATCAATGATGGTCAGCCGAATTTTTTTGGTGAGATAGCATTGCTGGCGCAAGTGTTCGATGATGACCAGGGGATCAAATTGAACCGTGGTAAAAATCGTGCTATCCGGTTTGAAAGTTATTTTGGTGCCATGGTTGCGGCTGGCGCCGATTTTTTTAACCTTGGCCACGGGTTCGCCGCGCTTATAAGTTTGCGTGAAAATTCCGCCGTCGCGTTCCACCTCGGCGGTCAACAATTCGGATAGCGCGTTAACCACTGACACGCCCACGCCGTGCAAACCGCCGGAAACTTTGTAGCCGCTGTCCGCTTCGCCGAATTTGCCTCCGGCATGAAGCTTGGTCAGTACCAGTTCGAGCGCCGATACTTTGTATTCTTTGTGAAAATCCACGGGAATGCCGCGGCCGTCATCTTCCACGGAGACCGAACCATTTTCATTCAGGGTGACAATAATATGCGTGGCAAAGCCGGCCATAGCCTCGTCAAAAGAGTTGTCCACGACTTCCCAAA
>JAGVIJ010000100.1 GCA_020056125.1 bacterium
CCATACTTCGACCAACATCCTACCACAGCAGGGCTCGTCGTCCGACGGATTAGCTTCATCTCCGGCCTTACGGCCGGAGTTTTGCGCGGGAGTTATAAATAAAACACCTCGCCTAAACCGCGGGGTGTTTTTATTTGACTATGTAAGAAACTGTGTTTTGTGGTATTATTTGGGCATATAAAATTTAGCTAAATATATGCCTCGTTCAAATTCATTCGAATCTTCAGGAAATCGCGCCGAGTCCGCTTCAGTTGAGGTTAAAAAGAAACCTGACACGCGCACCGTCTCAAAAGTTGTGATTCCGGAGGGTATAGGTTGGGAAGATAAAAGTGACGAAATAGCCGAGGCGGATTTAGGGCTAGTTCAGACCGGTTATCGCGAATCTGCCAAGGGACGGGTCAAAACCGGAAGCGGCTCCTCGGCAGTTGTTGAGTTGAGAAAGCCGGTACCGCCGGCTGCACGCCCGAGCGAACGAAAAGAATATATTAAGCCCCAAGAGGCGCCACAACGTCGCAAAGCACTGGAAATGCCGGAAAGCAAAGTCATGCTCGGCAAAGGGTTGAAGAGCCTAGAGCAACAACAAGAAGAACAGCAGGCCCAACAAAAAATCGAAAGCCTGCGCCAGCAATTTGGCGCTGAATTTAATATTGAAAAAGTTTTGCAACGTTCAAATACAGAGAGGGCGTTGGCTAGCCAAGCTATGCGTGCGTTTAAAGAACGCTTGTCTGCCGGAGCTTTGACTTCTCAAGATGTCCGACGCATCGGGTTGGAACTAACCTCGGTGCGAGATAACTTGGAGGGCTTGCAAGCTGAAGCGCGCACTGTGGCTAAAAAGGAAATGCTCGTTCAGTCCATGAAAGACAACTACGGTGTTTTAGATGAAGTTAATAAATTTATTTATGCCTGCAGTTTGGAAAATCCCAAGGATGCTGCCGCACACTTAAAATACGAAACCCCGGATCAAAAGAGAAAGGAACAAAAACATTTGGTGAATGTTGAGCAGATGAAGGAGACTAACCCGGGTACAGTGGCCGCGCAAATTGAATCCAAATATGGCTATCATCCCGAAGATTTAAGATCCGGCAATGTTAAAGGCTTAAAGGGCTGGTTCGCCGGAGTGAAGTTTAGAATGAAAGATCGGCTGGCTCATCTCACGGGCACGCCCTCGGAATATGACGAATACCGACAAGCCTTGAACTTGGCGCCGGCTCGACCTGAAATAAAACTTAAACCCGGAGAAGAATACGCAGAGGTTCAAGACAACGAGATGGAATTAGTAGACACGGTGCCGGCTCCTCCGTCCAAAATTATTAAGGAAACAAGGGAAACAGTCGGGGCTGTAAAAGAGGCTATGTTTGATATGCCGATCTCGATTGCGGAAGCGCAGGGTCTTGTTGCAAACGCCGATAAATTATGGGATTTAGCGAATGAGGCGATAACCAAAAGGCCGAGCGCTAAAGCAAGTATGCTTGCTTCTGCAGATGAAAACCAGGTTCAGGTTGGTGGTATTGCCACAAACTATGTTTTGGCTATAGCTAAATATATGCGCGCCAAGGAATATCCGGCAGATGCGAAGACTATCGCGAGACTCAAAAAGACCGTGGATAATTTTAGTGAAACGCTTGGACTGGCAGGCAACGCACAGGTTCAGGCCTCAATGCTACACAGACCTGACGTTAAGAATGTGATGCGCGGTCCAGTCACGCGCCAAGCCGCAACCAAGCGATCAGAGCAAAGATGGTTGCGACCCTAAAACTGTCCGACTCTAATCAAAAATGTCCCCCGACAACTATCGGGGGACATTTTGTTTAATCTCGATTTTTGATTTGATCCAAAAGTTTTTGGATCAACGCGGTTTTGGAGATGGCGAATTGATCCTTTTGCCCATATTGCCGCACCATAAAATCAGCGCCACCAATTTCTTTATCCCCCACCACCACCATGTAAGGAGTTTTCAATTGCTCGGCATAACGAATTTTTTTGTTAACTGATTCCACTGACTCATCCGCCGCGGCGCTAATATCTTGGACGCTGAATTCAGCGGCCAGAGCGCGCGCAAACTCATTGTGGCGCTCGGCTACCGGGATAATCCGCACTTGCTCGGGCGACAGCCACACTGGGAATGCTCCGGCATAATGCTCGATCAGAATGGCCATAAAACGTTCCACGGCGCCCAAAATCGCGCGATGCAACATCACAGGGCGCTTCTTTTCTCCATCCACATCCGTATATTCCAATTCAAAGCGTTCCGGCAAATTAAAATCCAACTGCGCCGTGGCCAGTTGCCACTCGCGGCCGATGGCATCGTGCGCCACAAAATCAATCTTCGGTCCGTAAAACGCGGCCTCGCCTTTTTGTTCTGTGAACTTTAAACCCAGCTCCACCAACAACTCTCTCAAAATACCTTCGGACTTTTCCCATACCGCGGCATCGCCCAAATATTTTTGCGGCTGGCTCGGGTCAGACAGCGACAAGCGCACATCCAACGGCATGTTGAACTTGGCGTAAAATTTTTGGATGATATCGTAAATCTTTTTTACTTCGTCCTTGACTTGATCAAGCGTACAAAAAACATGCGCATCATCTTGTGTGATGGACCGCACGCGCGAGAGCCCCTGCAGTTGACCCGTGTTTTCGTCGCGATACACCTTAGTCACTTCGGAATAACGAATGGGCAAATCGCGATACGAACGCGGCCGACTGGCATAAATCTGCGTGTGGTGCGGGCAGTTCATGGGCTTTAACACAAATTGTTCATCCGTCTTTTTGCTGGAGACATGAAAAATATCATCGCTGAATTTATCCCAATGCCCGCTGGTTTTGTAGAGATCGGTTTTGGCCATGTGCGGAATATCCACGCGCTCATAGCCATGCGGCTTCATGAGCGACCAGACAAAGTCCTCCAACGCGCGTCGAATGGTGGCGCCTTTGGGTGTAAACATGGGCAAACCTGAACCGACCAGCGGAGAAAACGCAAATAAATCCAACTCTTTGCCCAGCTTGCGGTGATCGCGCTTTTCAGCCTCTTCCAACATTTTCAAATGCGCATCCAACTCTCCCTGTGTTTCAAAACAAATTCCATACAAGCGCTGCATCTGCGGATTGTTCACATCCCCGCGCCAATACGCGCCCGCCACTTTGATGATTTTATACGCGCCGATTTGCGACGCGCGAGCCACGTGCGGACCGCGGCACAAATCCACAAACGAACCTGTGTGATACAGCGAGACCGTGGATGGATTAGCCGCATCCAATTCGCCTTGTTCCTCTTCGGATAATTTGGTGGTGCCTTTGGTCTTAATATCATTCAACAATTCAACCTTGTAGGTTTGTCCGAGTTTCCCAAATGATTCGATGGCCTGGTCTATGGGAACTTCTTCGCGCGTAAACTCCGGATCTTCGCGCGCGATGCGGCGCATCTCATCCTCTATGGCCGCCAAATCCTCGGTGGATAAAGGCCGCCCAACATCCACGTCATAATAAAACCCGAACTCCACAGCCGGACCAACTCCGAATTTCACGCCCGGGAACAGCCGCGAAACTGCGGCGGCCATGACGTGCGCCGCGCTGTGCCGTTTGATCTCAATGGGAAATTCCATAGAACTCTAAGTTGAATTTTTAAAAAAATAAATTTGTAATTGTAAAAAAAATTGTCCTTATTATGTCATTGCGAGGAGCATGGCGACCCGCCTACCGGCAGGCAGGCGAAGCAATCTTTTTTTCTCCACAAACCATAAGATTGCCACGCCCCTTCGGGGCTCGCAATGACAACTTCCGTGGTCTCAAATTTACCTGAATTGAATGATTTAAGCAAATAGGCGCACCGATCGGCGCGCCTATTTTTTGTCTCTGGAGTATCTTATTCAATGATCAAATTAATCTTGTCTTTTTGTTGTGGGATTTTGCGCGCCCAAGATGGTTTGAGCGTAATCTCCACAAAATCCGCGCCCTCCACAGCTGACAATTTGGTTTTAGCTTCTTCCACGGTTAAACCGGCGATCGCGTCTTTGGACAACGCCGGGCTCTGTTCAGTCAAACGCGAATACGCTTCGGCTGTGATGACCAAACGCGCTTTTTCGGTAATCGGGTCAGCCTGTTCCAAACGATAGATCACGCGGCTCGGATCAAAATCCACCAAATCACGACCTTCGGGCAAGCGTTCTCTAAGCTTGGTATTCACTAAAACCTCAATATCTTTTTTGGGATAAAATACGGCCGTCACTTGAATTTTAACCTGCGCTAAAAAGCGATCCGTCACTTGACCCGGAGTTACGTTGCTCTTTTTTTCCAATGATTTGACCAAATATACTCCCTCCCAACAATTATCCGCCGGCGCGCAATTTGCTCCCAACTTTTCCCAAGGCACGCTGGCTTCGGCTGACAAGGCTTTTTTAGCTTGTTCCAAAACCGCGGTTTCTAAGGTTGTTTGCGCTTCGGACAATTCTGCAGCCGTAACAACATTGGCATTGCTCGCGATGCCGGAAAAATCAGTCAGCGCCTCGGCTGTAATCAGTTTTTGCAAATCTATCCACAGGCCCGGAATCATAAAAGTTGTGCCCGTGCCAATCACATAATCCTTTCCGGTTTGATCTGAATATGCGCCGACCTCAACCGAACCGCCGGCCGGCACCGTAACATTTTTATCAATACGGAATAATTTTCCGTCGCTGGTTAAAAGCCGCGTGGTTTTGATCAGGGGTTGATCTTGCGAATAATTATTGGTGATGCGCACGCGCCCGGTAGTGGTGGCGATGACAGTCTCCCCCTCTTTCACTTGAACTGTAAATTCTTGAATGTTATCAAACGTGCCATCCACCACGCGGCCTTGTAATTGGCCGGAATCCGGAACTTTGGCCAGCTCCACCGTGGTTTCAATGTTATTCAAATCCCGCTTAACGTGGATGCGCACCGTAGCTCGCGTGGAAGACATCCAAAACGCCGCGATAAAAACTATGATGGTCAGTCCCAAAAAAGTGATGGCGATGTTACGATACAAACGCGTGGACACGGGCGGCGGCGGAAAACCCGGACGCATCAATGAATTTAAATGAGGATTACGAATAGGCATAATCAAAATTCCAAATGTCAAATTTAATTTGTATATTATACCACATCTTCAAGCCGCGCGCTCAAGCCCAAGGATAAACAAACCGAGATTTAAAAAAGAAGCGATTTTTTAATTTTTGTCAAATCCCCCAGTACCTGCTAAGATTTAAAGATTAAAATTTATCTTAAAACATATGCCAGAACCCAGAGAACCAAAACCGCCTCTAGTATCACGGTATGATGCAGATCGATTATCGACCCTGGCTGTAGCGGCACAAGCCTACCGCAACTTAAAAATGCAAGAAGGTGCAATGGCTGAAGCGACCAAACAAGAAGGAGCGACGGCCAAAGCAGAGGCGGATAAAAAATTTCTAAAAGGACCGACAGGATCGGGCATTTTGGAAAACCCTGAATATCAAAAGTTTGTGCGACTTTTAGATGAAAGAAAGATGAAAGAAGCCGAATTGGCAGCCGAAGATTTAATTGACCAAATTGATGGATTGATAAAAAAAGTAGCGCCGGAAAGCGCAGATCAATTACGAACGATCAAGGACAGATTGATTATAGGCGCGCTGACGCAAAGAATAAAAAAATGAGCCGCCTAGAATTTGGTCGACTCACTGACTAGTTGGTCCGGGATGGGGGTTTTTCCCATCCGGCGAGAATCTCTTGCCAGATTTTTTCCTCTCTGGCCTTTTGCTGTTCGCTCCGCTCCCACGGCGGGATGAGATCGAACTTGCGATACAGGACCGCGGCACGCGCCCTCTCTTCCGGATCTGACGGAGGCGAGGAGTCTTCGTCTTTCATGGATCCCTCCTTTCTTTTCGCACCTTGCCCTAATTTGAGACTTTTGTCAAGGGGACTCGTCCGCGGCGTTTGTCAACGAGTTGGAACAGCCACTAAGCATGAGCGTAGGAAAAACAACGGTGAAATGAATAAATTCGGTGTGTTCCAGCGAGCCTCAAATTCC
>JAGVIJ010000012.1 GCA_020056125.1 bacterium
CCATACTTCGACCAACATCCTACCACAGCAGGGCTCGTCGTCCGACGGATTAGCTTCATCTCCGGCCTTACGGCCGGAGTTTTGCGCGGGAGTTATAAAGAAGCGTCTTTTTATAGAGAAATCATACAGCTTCTTGTAAAATATTTCATTAGGAGAAATATAACTGACTTTCCTAATACCCGAAATCTGGATCAAATTTTTATTGATCTTATTGACGAACTTAACAAGGATGATAAAAAAATAGACATTGGGTATATAACAGATTATTTTACTAACCATGAAAGATTCTCCCCAAAAAACGAATTTGAAAAATATTTAAATGGCGATCTATACGAACTTAATGTTGAGGCCACAAGATTTATATTGAGTAAAATCGAAGAATCCAAAAGACAGACAAGAGAAATTTATGCTAACTTTTGGCAGAAAGATCGCAACAACAAGCCGATTTGGACCATTGAGCATGTTTTTCCAGAAGGCAAAAATATACCGAGGGATTGGGTAAATATGATTGCTGATGGCGATAGAGAGAGAGCAGAAATATTACAAGAAAAATATGTCCATAAATTAGGCAACCTGACTTTGACTGGCTATAACCAAAATTTATCTAATTTTGACTTCAGAAAAAAACGCGACAGAAAATCAAACGGAAAGGATATCGGATATAAAAATAAATTATTTTTAAACGAAGCTTTGGCTCAAAAAGATGAATGGAAAGTCGATGATATAGAAGCCAGAACCAAAGAGCTTGTTAGAATTGCTGTAGAAATTTTTGATATAAATAGAAAATAAAGAATTCAAATAATAAAAGACTGATAACACCTAAATTTTCTGCATTCCAAAGGCCCGGTTGAAATAAAATCCTAGTGCGTGTTACACTCCCCTACATGCGTCGCGCCACATCCATCATCATCGGCATCTTTTTGGGAGCTCTAGCCGCCGGGGTGGGAGTGGGTTTTTTTTTATACCAAGCCAACCATGACCGCCGCAACATGACTCAAGAGATGGCGACCACAGTGGCGCAGGCGCAACTCTCGCGCGAAGAGAGTGAACGCGCCATCTTGGCGGCCAATCAAAAATTATTTGAGGCTAATACTGAAATCACCAAAGCACAGGATCTGATTAAGTTATTGGAAGAAGAGCGCGAATTTTTAGCGCAAGCCAAAGTTTTAAATCAACCGGCCGGTTGGGCGACCAGGGGGTGGCAAGAGGTAGTCTCATTGGAGCAGGGTGTGTCGCTCAAAGTTCCGGCTGGCAATGTGGTGGAAACCAATGATCAATCTTCGCTCACCGTGTCCCAAAATCTCAATAGTTATTATCAAGATCCGCGCTGGCTCTCTTTGACGCCCTATGATGCCAAAACAGAGAATGAACTCGCGTTGTCACTCTCCACTTCCACACCCATCGCGTTTTTAGTGGGCGATAAATTCCTGACCGGCCGCCAGGGTACGCTCGCGGGCAGCGGTAAAAAGATTTATATTTTAAGAATTCGTAGTGGTGCGGAAAATACGCATTTGCTCTGGATCAGAGACACGCTGTATACCAATAGAATTTTAGATATTCTCGCCACATTGCGTTTCAAAGCCTAAAGTAGAATCTTCTGTTCGGGTCTTTTGGAGGTGACGCGCGGTTTTATGATGCCGAATTCACCGTCATAGCCCGGCGTAGCCTCAACTTGGCCGTGGCGCATAGCCATAACAGCTGAGGCCATCTCCGAATTGGTCACGCGCGCCAATTCGTCTGCATCCAAACTCAATAAAATCTCAAATTCGGTTTTGCCGGATTGCCAAATGTGGCTCATCTCAAGTCCCACGCGCTTGGAACTCACGCCCACACCCAAAACTCCGGCTACAACTTCGACGAGCGGTATGGCAGACACAAAAGCCGCGGCTCCGGGAGGCTTGGGCGGGTTGGGTTCGCGATCCGCCAAGTCAGCCACGCGATGCAAAACTCCCACGGTCAGAGGTTTGCCGCACTTGGGGCAAGCGCCGTGCATTTTTTTGGTTTGTTCGGGCGCGCACCAATAACCGCAAGCGCGATGGCCATCTGCATGGTATTTGCCTTCTTCCGGAAAAAACTCAATGGTCAGAGGGAAGTTCGCGGTTTCATGTTCCACCAGGATGCGGCGCAGGTTTTGATAGGTGGGCGCGTGCATTTCAAACACATTGGCTTCGCGGCCCAGCTTTTCTAAGGAATGCGCATCGGAATTAGACACTAAAAAAAACTTATCCAGTTTGGAACAGCGCCAATTCATGGCCGGATCAGACGATAAGCCGGTTTCCAGCGCGTAAATATACTGGCTCATGGCGCCAAAACACTCTTCGATGGAACCAAACCCGGATTTGGAACCGAAAACGGAAAACCACGGGGTCCAAACATGCGCCGGAATGAGCAAACACTCGGGATCAGCGTCCAGAACCATTTTTATCAGCTCTTCCGAACCAATGCCCACGATGGGTCGGCCATCGCTCTTCAGATTACACCCACGAGCCTCCAAAGCGGCGGTGAGACGGTCCAGAGCCGCGAGCGAAGGGAATAGGATGACATGATGCACGCGCCGGGTTTTATCGCCCTTTTTATAAATACAAGAGATTTCCGTGGATAAAAGAAATTTGGTGGGTGATGAGCCGTCTTGCAACTCAAAAGTGCCCGGAGCCGTCTCTTTTAGCTCAGAACCGATATCTTTGCGCCACGCCGGGTGAAAAGCATCAGCCGTGCCAACCAGATTGATACCTTTGCGCTCGCAAGCTTTGGCTATATTGGGCAAAGTCAGTTGGCTGGAACAAGAACGCGACCATTTAGAGTGAAGATGGAAATCTGTAATCACGCGCATACCAAGCTATATTAGCATAAAAAAATGACACGTCATCCAAGCGGTGTGACGTGCCATTCCGCCTTCGTTTCTCAAGCATGGTAAGAAGCGAAGGCTTTTGTGTTTTTGTTTTTGTTTGCCTCATTAGACAATCCGTGTCTTTTTAAGGTGTATACTTAGTTTAGTTTAGTTGGGCTAAATTAAAAAATCGCCTGTGTTTACAAGGGATTTTTGCATAATTATGGATTCGCACTCCTGTGGATAACGTGGGAACAACCCATTTCCTGAATTACGGCTTAAAATCATTACCTAAAACAATCAAAATATCAGCCTTGACATTGGTTTCAGCGGGTAAAGTCGTTTGAATTGTTCCGCCGGTCAAATTGATCAGATGCTGGACTGTTTCGGCATACTCTTGGCCGGACAAATTAACGATTAAAGTCTTTTCATAAGGTTTATCCACAGCGTCGCGCGGATTTGTGGTTTTGTAGCCTTGGCTTTTTAGCGTATCCGCGAATTTTTTGGCTAAACCGGGCGAAAAAGTTCCATTGCGCACTTCTAACTTGACAAGCTCTTTGTCTTGCACAGCGGCTTGCGTATTGACCGGTTGCGCAGACACATCCCACAAAGGCAAGACACTCAAAATCACGTCATAACGCACTGAATACAGGATTACTTGGTCAGACCAGATGAGTAAGCGATCGCCTATGCTGGCCAAACCATAAAAATTGGGGTTGTTTTGTTTTAAAGCTGCCGGATCCAGCACTATGGCCACAATGGGCTGTTCAAATTTATTAACTACGATGTGCCGGCTCACACAATCAACCAACAATTCAACTTGCACATCACGGAGCGCAGCTCTTTGAGCATGTAGATTGAAAAATACGAACAAAATGCCGGCAAACATCAAAGCCAGGGAAAATCCAATGCCCGCCAAAGCAACCCACAATGGCAAAATATGAAGACGATTGATCTTTTTCTTAAGAAACTTCTTTTTTTTCTTAGGTAAAAACAGCATGGGACTTAAATTCAGCTATTAGTATAACACAAAAATCCGAGTTTCGGCTGGAAGATTCCTCCCCTTAAGCTAAGGGCGTAAAGCCCCGTGGGGCCACGCCCCTCTACGGGGGA
>JAGVIJ010000102.1 GCA_020056125.1 bacterium
AATATCTTATCCGAAGTTGGTTTTGGTTTTATGGAAGTTGGATCCATCACCGGCGAACCGTGCGAGGGCAATGCGCGGCCGCGCTTATGGCGCCATGTGGAACAAAAAAATCTGCGCGTGAATTACGGTTTGAACAACGCGGGTGCGGAAAAAATCGCCGCGCGTTTATCGCATGAAAATTTTAAATTGCCGGTCGGCATCAATGCGGCTAAAACTAACAGCCTAAAAACTGTGGATCTCCAAGCCGCGATTCAGGATTATCTCAAAGTCTACCGCGCGTTTGAAAACATCGGCGCTTATGACGTGATCAATCTTAGCTGTCCCAATGCTTTTGGCGGACAGTCCTTTACTGATCCGGAAAAATTAGAAGCGCTCTTGGCGGTCATTGATCAACACCGCAACCGCAAACCCCTATTTTTAAAAATTTCTCCGGATCTAAGTTTTGAGGCGCTGGAAAGCCTGGGGCGCGTGGCTGAAAAACATCGTGTCAATGGTTTCATTTGTTCCAACCTCACCAAACAACATAGCTTGGGCGTCGGGGGATTGAGCGGTAAAAGCGTGGCTGATTTATCCTTGCAACAAATCAAACATCTGCGCGGCAAATTCGGCACGCGCTTTATCATCATCGCTTGCGGCGGAATTTTTTCAGCCGAAGACGCTTATGTGCGCATCCGCGCCGGAGCCTCGCTAGTCCAGCTGATCGCCGGCATGATTTTTGAGGGTCCACAACTCATCGGTGAAATCAATCGCGGCCTCGCCCGACAATTAAAACAAGACGGTTGGACCAATATCGCACAAGCCATCGGCCAAACTATCTGACGGCTGGCATTCCGCGTGCTATACTACGATTCAAACTTTTATGTTTACATTACTTTCCATTATCCTCAGCGCTTTTCTAATCAGTTTGGGAACTTTGGTCGGCGCCATTGCGCTCATCCTAAAGCAAAAAAAATTAGAAAGCATCCTACTGATTTTAATCTCGCTGTCAGCCGGCACCTTGATCGGCGGCGCTTTTTTTCATCTCATACCCGAAGCGCTGGAACGCCAAGCTAATACTGATGTGGTTTTTTGGATCGTGCTTGGCGGCTTCATCTTCTTTTTTCTGATGGAGAAAATTCTGCACTGGCGGCATTGCCATCATCGCAATGATTGCGGCAAACACGTTTTCTTCGGCCAGCTTAGCCTGGTGGGGGATGGTATTCATAACTTTATCGATGGTTTACTGATTGCCGCCAGCTTCGCCGCAGATTTTCGTTTGGGCGTAGCCACCACCATAGCTGTGGCCTTGCACGAAATTCCGCAAGAGGTGGGGGATTTCGGCCTTCTGATTTATAGCGGATATAAAAAAACCCGCGCCATAATTCTAAACTATGCTATCGCCCTGACCGTGATCCTGGGCGGCATTGTGGGTTATTGCTTTTCCACCAAGGCCGGCGTCTTCATTGATTTGGCTTTGCCTTTCACGGCCGGCGGATTTTTGTATATCGCCATGTCAGATCTGATTCCGGAAATTAAAAAAGAAACTCGTTCGCGCTCTTCCATTTTGACCTTTGTTATTTTTATTTTGGGTTTAGTGACCATGTATTTACTTAAAGAATACACGCATTAAATCACCGCTTCATCATGAAACCCGCTTTGTCGGAAAGATTGAACAGCCTATTGATTCTGTCCTTTTCCAGCCTGACTGTCTGGATTTTGGCGATTGTTTTGTCGTTTTTTTTACGTCCGGTGCATCAACTGTTGCTCCAACTGCCGGCCGAGGATCTTAACCCGTTGAATTTATTTTTATCTTTCTCGGTCGCGCTGATTGTTTTGGTTTTATTTAGAAAAAAACAATTTTTCAGCTGGCTTATCGCGCTTAGCTTGGCCTTGATTATTTTCAGCGGCGCCAGTTTATTCCTGCCGCTCGAGCTGGCGCTCGTGCTGGCCGCCGGTTTATTTTTATTGGAAAGATATCGCCATTCATTTTTAACCAATAATCTTTTTCTTTTAACCGCGCTCTTAGCGGGCGGGATCACCGTGGGTCTGCGCTTTCCGGTCCAACTGCTGATTTATGTGCTGATTTTTTTGAGCGTCTACGATGTCATCGGAGTTTTCCTCACCCATTTCATCCCGCGCATCGCACGCCAATCCGTAGAGACCAATGTTCCTTTGTTGCTCTTGGCGCCCGGCAAAAGAATCAGCTGGCTCGCGCACCCGCATCTTAAAAACAGCGCGGCGGTCTTGGGCGCCGGAGATATTTTTATGCCGGCGATTTTTATTTCCGCCATAACGTTTAACCATAATTCAATCGTAGCCATCAACGTGCTCTTGGGCGCGGCCTTGGGGATTTTATTGAACACTTGGCTCGCCATGCGCATCCGCACCGGCATTCCGGCCATGCCGCTTTTGGCGCTGTGTATGATTGTGGTTTATTGGATTACGAGGTAGATTTAACTTGTTT
Source organism: bacterium (assembly GCA_020056125.1). Lineage (GTDB taxonomy): Bacteria > Patescibacteriota > Patescibacteriia > 2-12-FULL-60-25 > 2-12-FULL-60-25 > JAHIUG01. The sequence continues at coordinate 2,444 of JAGVIJ010000102.1, forward strand.
TATTTATGCCGCAAGAACGCGAAAGGATCGAAGCTCCGCCCCAAGAGAAAGTGCTCCCCGCGGATTTACGAACTCAAAAAATTCTTTACGGCCTAAGCCTGCAAAAAGAATCCGCGGCCGGAAAATCAGCTAAAAAAATTTGGGATGCCATGCGGAGTAAACTTCCGGAATGGGAAGAAGGAGGGGGAAAACCAGAAAAATTTGTTTTACCGCCGGAGACGGCCAACGCTATCGACTCTGACGCATGGAACGCTTTACAGTACGAAATAGAAGATGAACGCATCCGTTTAGGCGAGATCACGCCTCGCGTGCAAGAATTTATGGAATCGCGCGATCAGATGAACCGATCGATCTTAAAATTAAAAGAACGCCTAGAGACCGAATTTATAAACGCGACTAATGAAATGATGCCTGAAAAGGAGAAAAAAGAATCCATCTTATTTCAGGAATTACTCCTCATCACCGACCAGATCGCCCGTGAACTGGATATTGGCCAGCCTGTATCGCCGGAGATTTTACGCCCGGACGGATTAAACGCTTTTATCTTATCTGTGGCCAAGGAGGGCGCTGAGAGTAAAAGCGATGTGCCCCTGCGCTTTTTTGTATACGCAGGCACGTTCGTGCGGCTCGAGGAGTTGCTGGCGAAACAAGGAAAAAAACTTAGCCGCGACCATTTAGCGTTTTTAATCGGCCACGAACTCGCGCATCTAAAACAACCCACTTATCACATTGACAAACCGCCTGAAGATGCGACCGAACATCAGCGCTATGAATACGATGCGGACACCAACTCGCTCCAAGCCATGGATAGAGCCGGCTATAATCCAACGGCCGGGATTGAACTGCTCGCAATGCTCAGAGATAACGTCGGGAAATTTAGCGACGCTATCGGACACTATGTGAACAAAAGCCACCCCATAACCGAGAATCGAATCAAAGAACTATGGCAAGAATATGAGCGGCCGGAACGCCCATTCTTCTCCTCGCAAAAACCGTTTGAACCCTTGCCCGAATCCGTTCAACACGAAGCTAAACTTTTGACGCGCGAAGAGCTGCTCAAAAAAATTCAATCCGCCGAAAGTCTGGAAGATTGGAATAAAATTATTTTATCCATTGAGGCGGATCCGCGAGCTACGCTTAAAGACGCAGAGTTGGTCGGAACTCGCCTCAAGGAGCATATGG
>JAGVIJ010000095.1 GCA_020056125.1 bacterium
ACAATCGTCCAAGAAAGCTCCTTGACTATCAAACGCCCAATGAACGCTTCCTTGGGCTTGTGGGATCAGGAGTGGCGCATTGCTAACTTGAATTCTTCGAACTGTGCGGCATCGGTCACAATTGGCACGGCGGTTGTACGTTTATGGCCTTCCGTCCGGTCGGATGAACGGAAGACTGTATAACCGAATGACCCGACCGACCATAGGTTCTCGCCCCGTCTGCACTAACAGGCGGGCTTTTTTTATTTCCCTTGAACAAAACTCTATCCCATGATAAAGCAACCAGTAGTCGAACATTTACAAAGGAGGCGGTATGTCCGCACGAAAATTCAAAGATAGGTCTCAAGACTCGCGAGCCAGTCCGCGTTCAGAAGCGCCTGGCATCATGGTCAGACCAGGCTATCCGCCGGGCTGGAAGCTCATGTCAGTCAAGGAGCAGACGTATTTGCTGGCCGAGAGATTGGAACTCGGGCCGGCCAGAGCTCCGGGGGAAGACAAGTTCTACCCTGTGAATCGGCACCGGGATCTGATTCTGCTAGCGGAAAGGTTCAGCCTCAACCAGGTTTTTCCTGCGGGCTGGGACGGCTGGGCCATGATCCCCAAGGTCACGACTGTCTTGGGGCTTCAGAGGAAGATCCGGAACTTCGTGGATATCAAGGTGCTCATGCCCTTGGCTTTGCTCAGGTTGTTCAGGGCTTTGCGCCAAGTTTATGGCGTGCATGGTCAAGCAGTCAGCTACGCTTTCGCGCTGGATATCTCGCACCGGGGATTGAGACTGACGGATGAGACCGCGCAGGCGTTGGCGCGTCTGGAGGAATACGACAGTCCCATGGCGCCCATGCTGGTTCAGACCGGCCAGCGCTATCAGAATTGCAGTCCGGAGGCGGCTCTGATGCGGCTTCCCGGCAACGAATTCGCCATGGATCCGTACATCGCCGGATGCGTGCTACTGGCTAATACAGGGCGTTTCAATTCCGCGAATGCTCTGTGGATGGATTGCGCGGGCGCGTCATGCGCGAACGAGCTAGGCGTCTTTGACCATGTTCCGTGCTGGGTGCGTCGTACCGAGGGTAGACGCGAGTTGGATCTGGTCATGCGCTGGAGAGTTCAGAGAAACTCGAAATACGGTACGGCCACGGCGCTGTTGCCCAATCCCGATGGTTCCTTCTAACCTTACCGCGTCTGGCTAACGCGGTTTTATTTTTTAAGAATTTCCGACGCCATTGCCAAAAAGTCTCACGCGCTGAATAATGATATCAAGAATCAATAAACCCTAACTTTGTCCAAATATGTCCAATAACAAAGTCTATTACTTGAGTCCGGAAGGCCTTAAGAAGTTGCAAGATGAATTGCAGGAGATCAAGAGCGTGCGGCGCCGCGAAACTGCGGATAAAATCGAGGCGGCCAAGGCCTTGGGCGATTTGTCTGAAAATGCCGAATATCAAGAGGCTAAACAGGAGATGTCGTTTATTCAAGGGCGGTTGCAAGAAATCGAGGGGATTTTGAAAAACTATAAAATCATTGAAGAGGCGGGTAGCGATATAGTGGGGTTGGGCTCAAACTTGAGCGTTGAATTCAAGAGTGAGATCAAAAAGTTCAAAATTGTGGGTTCAGAAGAGGCTGATCCTACGGCCGGATTGATTTCCAATGAGTCTCCTTTGGGGCACGCTTTTATCGGACACAAGGTGGGTGATGAGGTGGAAGTGACCACGCCCGGCGGCATACAAACTTTTAAAATTATCAGCGTGGCGTAGCTTGACATGATTGCTTGACCGCGGTTGAAAATGGGAGTATCTTCCCCTTGATATTATCTATGAGTACACCTGTTCCCGAAGAAGGCGAAATTCGATTGCGCAAACTCCAAGCGCTCAAGCGCGCCGGGGTTGATCCTTATCCGGCTTTGGCCGAGCGCACCCTGACGTGCGGCGAGGCTTTGAAAAATTTTAAAAAACATTTGGCCGCGGCCAAAGAGATCTCTTTAGTCGGGCGGCTTTTGACCACGCGCATCCACGGCGGTTTGATTTTTGCGGATTTAAAAGATGCGAGCGGCAAAATTCAAATTTTAATTAAATTGGACGAGATCGGAGATAAGGCTTTTGAGTTGTTCCGCGATACATTGGATCCGGGCGATTTTATTCAAGCCGCGGGCGAGCTCATGGAGACCAAACGGGGAGAGAAGACGCTGAAAGTCAAAAAGTGGCACATCCTTAGCAAGGCGCTGTTGCCTTTGCCTGAAAAATGGCATGGGCTCTCGGATGTGGAATTGCGTTTTCGCAAACGCTATTTGGATTTGCTGATGAACCCAGAGGTGTTTGAGCGCATGGTTTTGCGTTCCAAACTGGTGGCGGCTATCCGTAACTTTTTAGATGGCCAAGGTTTTTTGGAAGTTGAAACGCCGACTCTGCAACCTATCTACGGCGGAGGTTTTGCGCGGCCGTTTAAAACCCATCATCAGGCGCTGAAAGCGGATTTTTATCTGCGGATTTCCGATGAGATGTATCTCAAGCGCTTGCTGGTCGGCGGGTTTGAAAAAATTTACGAAATCACCAAGGTGTTTAGAAACGAGGGGATTGATCGCGATCATAACCCGGAATTCACTTTGTTTGAGGCGCAGATTGCATATCAGGATTATCACTATGGCATGGATTTGTTTGAGGAGATTTTTGAACACGCGGCTAAAAAGGTTTTGGGCGGAACGCAGATTCAGCATGAGGATAAGGTGATTGATCTCAAGCGTCCTTGGAAGCGTTTGTCTTTGGCTCAAGCTGTAAAAAAATATGCGGATTTGGATTGCGCGGCATGGAAAACCGTGGCGCAGGCTAAAAAAGCCGTACGGCCGCGGCTTGACAAAACCAAGCAAGAAGGGTTAGATCGCCTTCAAACATCAGGGGAGGTGTTGGCCTTGGCCTTTGAAGAATTAGTGGAAAAAGAGTTGGAACAACCCACGATCATTTTTGACTATCCGGTGGAGGTTTCGCCGCTGGCCAAGAAAGCCAAAAATCCGCAATGGGCCGAACGTTTCGAGGTATTTGTGTTGGGGCACGAGGTGGGTAATAATTATTCGGAGTTGAACGATCCGCTTGATCTGGAACAGCGCTTTGTGGAGGAAAAGAAAAAGCGCGCAGCCGGTTTTGAGGAGGCGCATCAAGTTGACCGCGCGTATCTCGAGGCCATCAAGCACGGCATGCCGCCGGCCTGCGGTTTGGGCATCGGCATTGATCGCATGGCTATGTTGTTCAGCGGAGCTAAGAACGTGAAGGAAGTTATTCTCTTTCCCACGCTTAAACCCGAGGCCGATGAGGCGCCGGAATAAAAAATATTTTAACCAAGAATGAGATTTAAATTCATATGTCAATTGTCATGTGCTTTGGAATTTTCGACGGCTTGCATGCGGGTCATGAGGATTATTTTAAGCAAGCTCGCGAGCACGGCGATAAATTATTCGTGGTGGTGGCGCGCGACACCACGGTGTTGGATTTAAAAGGCGAATTGCCGCGTATCAATGAAACAGATCGTTTATCCGCGGTGGGCGATCATGAATTGGTGGAGGAAGTTTTTTTACTCTACGCAGAAGATAAATATCGGATTATTGAAGAGATCCAACCGGAGATTATTTGTTTAAGCGATGATCAAGACTTATTCTCCGATGATTTGGATATTGAGCTGACGCGGCGCGGGTTGGCTACTAATGTGGTGCGCTGTACGCCGTATTTTCCCGAAGAATATAAATCGTCTTTGTTGCGCGGTGCGCGAGTCAGTCCCGAGGGTTTTCAGGAGGAGGAAGAGGAAGAGGAGGGGATACCGCTATAAAATCGTCCTGCGCTTGCGCCCGCCGACTTGTTCACCGAAGCCTTGGCGTAGGTGGGTTCTATGGGTTGGTTTATGGTATGATAAGTTAAATTATATGCTTGATCCAAAATATATTCGCGAACATCAGGATGAAATTCGGGCCAATGTTAAAGCCCGAAGAGTGGAGGTAAAAGTGGATGAATTTTTGCGT
>JAGVIJ010000086.1 GCA_020056125.1 bacterium
CGATCCCGCAACACGCCCACCACGCGCGAAGCTAAAGACGCGCCGCCCACGATCACAGCCGCGGCCGTGAGTCCGCTCGTCTCGTTATTCCACAAACGAATAAAAAAATCTTTCATGGGATTTTAATTTGGTAATTTTGAACCTGCCTTGCCGGCAGGCAGGTTTTGCATTTTGGATTTTGGATTTGCCGACTTCCCTCCCATCTCATATTTAAACGGCATATCTCCTTTGAGCGAACCTGTGGTCATCATGCGCATCTCCACAAAAATATATTTGAGCGCGATGCTTAGCCGCCCATCCTTTTCCAAACGGCGCACTGACACGCCTATGGGGTGGGAACGCAGGATTCCAAAACGGTAACCTTTTTCCGCGGCGCGCTGTACATAATCATGATCCTCGGCCATGACCACCTCTTCATCAAAACCCTTGATCCCCAGGTGCGCGTGCCGTCGAATAAAAATACAAAAGCCCGGAGCATGCGGTCGGATTTTTTCTGTGGCCAACGCATAAGCATTATACGCCTCGTGCAAAGCGCGGTCGATATGGCGCACGCTCAAAGGCATGACGCGGCAGGTGGCTAAATCCAATTTTTTATACTCTATTTCATGCCAACAATCTTCCAAAAAATCAGCTGAAGGCAATTTCACATCCGCGTCAAAAAAAATCAAAATGTCGCCCTGCGCCGCTTCAGCCCCTCGATTACGGCCGGGCCCGGGCAAACCTCCGCCGGTTACGCGCGCGCCAAAAGCCACGGCGATTTCTCGCGTGCGATCATCTGATCCGGCATCAGCCACAATCACCTCGTAGTCCCTAAAAGATTGCGAGCGAATGGACTCCAACAGCACCGGAAGATGTTCTTGTTCATTTTTAGTGGGGATGATAATGGAAAATTTTGGCATATGTTTCGAATATCGAATTTAGAATTTAGAATTTCGAACTTGGTATTATTTTTATTCACTCCTAGCGCGACATTCGACATTCGAAATTCGACATTCGATTAAAGCAGCGCCCAACAAGCTATAGCTGTGGCGATGGTAACATTCAGCGATTCTTTTTTTCCGCGCGGCTTAATCATCACGATATCATCGCACTGATCCAATAGCGATGACGGAATCCCGGTCACCTCATTGCCCAAGAGCAGCGCGATTTTTTTTGCTCCGCGGTATTGGCTTAATTCTTTGGCGCGTTTATCTAATTCCAAACCCACTAAATCAAATCCTTTGGATTTTAATCGTTCAAGCGCCTTATTTAAATCAGTTTGTTTTTCCCATTTCAAAGACTGTTCAGCGCCCAAAGCAGTTTTCAAAACTTTTGAATCAGGCGGCGCCGGCGTGTAGCCCGTAAGCCATAATTTTTCCACACCCAAAAATTCACAGGTGCGGAATAACGCTCCCACGTTTTCACATGAACGAATGTCATGCGCAATGACATGCAAAATAGTTTTTGCGATTGGCACAATGCCCGAAAGATAGCAGTTTTATCCGAGTTTGTCCATCATGAAGCGGATGAAGCATCACTCTGCTTATTGCGGGGTGGTATCGCGGAATCCGCCGAAGCTTTATGCGAAGGCGGATAAAAAAAAGGCCGAGCGCAGGAGTACCACGCACGACCCTAGAGATCCCCTCTTCAGACAGATGAACGAGGACGAACGAACACCAGGCGATCCTCCGGTCCCCACTCGAGTCCGGGTCTGACCAGCACAGCGTTCAGTTGCAACTGGCCATCGATATTGGCCAGTTCGAACACACTGAGACCGCCGAGGGACCTGATCTGTATCATGGCCAGCCGCACGCTTTCTCCCAAGGGCTGATCCATGTACGCCAGACGGAGATGAAGGCCGACTTCAGCCGGGCAGAGTTCGAGCTTGAGCTTTTGAGCTCCGACCCAAACATCCAGGGTGGTCGAGCCGTTCTCGGGTTTGAGATCCCGAACCGGCACCAGCACCAAATCGAGCTCCATGGGTCCAGGCGACGTGGTGAACGCCGGTTGCTTCACCATGTCCTCGGCCCATTCGCTCACCAGCACATCACTGGCCTTGAGCTCGACGAGCAGATCCTCGCCGATCCCTCCGCCGCTAATGATGGACTTCCAGACCGGGTGATCCGGGGGTTGAACCGCGGACTGATCTGCAAATTGCCCCTCGATCAATCTTTGCAGACTCTCCAGCACCGGACGAACGGAAACCGCCCCTTTCCTCACACGCTGGAACAACTCGTTCTGTCGTCGGGCTAATTGGCCCAACAGCTCGTCGGTGACAACGTGAATCGTCATTGACAAGCCCTCTCCGTCACGTAAGCGCCAAACGCCACGTGACACACTGCCGTCGGGTTCATGCGTGCAAACGACCAGTCGCCGGCACACACTCCCCTTGGTTAAAAACGGCGGACAAATAATAACCTCTTTGTCTCTTCACAGGAAGACTCCAAAAGGCTATAAACTATCCGCCATCTTCAATTGAGATCAGAACGAAATTTACACTAACACAAAATCTGAATCTTTTCAAGGCCATGAAACCCGACAAAATCTATCAGGGTGAAATCACGCGCTTCGATGCCAAAGGCCGCGGGGTTTTTGATTTAACCCTGCCCAATCAGGAAGTGCGCCCCATGGCTGTGCCCTTTGCTTTTCCCGGAGATACCATCGAAACTCAATACACCGGACGCAAACTCGGAGTATACGCCGGACGATTGAATAAAATCATCACACCCAGTTCAGAGCGTGTAGCGCCGCCCATGCCCGGTTTGGAACAATACCCGGGCGCGCCTTGGTTGTGTTTGAATTATTCAGCGCAACTGATTTATAAGCGCGACATGATCAATCAGGCGTTTGAGCAAGCTGGCCACGCTGAAAGAATCAACGCGGTCGAATCCGGCTCTAAACTCTCTTATTACCGCAACCGCATGGATTATTCATACGGTTGGCGCGGTGAGCTGGGTTTGCGCCAATTCGGCTTTTGGCACAAATATTTTAATGTGACCCACGATATTTTATTATCAGCTGAAGCCACACCGATTTTAGAGGTGTGCCGTGATCTTTTGCCCCGTTTTAACGTGGTTCCATGGGATCATCAGAGGAATTGCGGCGATCTCCGATATGTAGTGATTCGCGAAGGAAAATTTACAGGCGAACGGTTGATCGCGCTGATTGTCAAAGATCTAACCAAAATTAATGCTGACACGCGCGATTATCTAAAAACCGCTTTGGATCCATACGCCACCAGTTTAATTTTAGGAGAGAATTCCCTGCTCACTGATTCATCCTACGCGCAAAAATTGGAAACTTTAAAAGGCCGAGAATATTTAACTGAAAATATCAACGGGCTAAATTATCAAATTCATTTAAACAGTTTTTTCCAAACCAATTCCCTCATGGCCGGCCGTTTGCAACAAACCGTAGCCGATCTTGCCGGGATGATCAATCGTCTCCTCGACCTATACTGCGGCTTGGGATTCTTTGGTATTTATCTGGCTAAACAAAATCCGGAACTAAAAGTTTTTGGTTTTGAAATTGATGCGCCGGCCATTGAGCTGGCTAAACAAAATGCTTTAATGAACAATGTTGGTGCTCAATGTTCTTTTACCGCAGGTCCGGCCGAAGATCTGACCTGGCAAAATATTGAAACCGACTTGGTAATCATCGACCCGCCGCGCGCCGGATTACATCCTCGTGTGATCGCCACACTCTTGGACAAACAGCCGGCCACTCTCATTTATGTTTCCTGCAACTATCACCGCCTGGTTCAAGAGCTAAAAGAATTCAAAAAAGCCTATAAGATTACCGCCTTACAGGCTTTAGACCTCTTTCCCCACACTCCGCACGTGGAAACCGTGGTGCGTTTAGACCGTCAAACTTGACAAATCGTTTTATCCGATGTATCTTGATGCGACTCTTAAGCCTGACTTCGAGGTTTTCACTCACAGGGGATCAACGCGATGCAGAGACCTGACACGCAACCGCCCTCCACACGGAGACCCACGATCCAGAAGCCTTCCACCGCCCAGTACCTGGCGGCCGCCGAGCGCGAGCACGGAGATCTCGCCTCCGCCCTCCAGTTGGCTCAGGACACCGTGAACGCAAACCAGCCAGATTCCCAGTCGCCGGATCACGAGCCGCCCATCAGCGCGCGCATCTGCGAGTTCCCTCGCGGCAGTCTGCAGCCGCAGTCTCGCGCGACCAGCTGAACGCAGCCGCGGGGCTGAAGCCTCGCCTTCTCCGCCACACTACTCTCGTGGCGGACTTTTTTTATTCCAAAACATCTTTCAACTCAAAAATTTCGTAATCCAACAAACTTTTAAGCGCCGGATCAGCCAGGTTATTCAAACTGAATTTTAACACCATGGGATTTTGCGCATGGTTCAAAACCACCAGATCTCCAAACCAAAGGTGCGCCTTAATCACTTCCACTTTAATATCTTCACCATTGACTCTAAGCGGCCACTCGGTTACGCCCGCCTCTCCATCCAAACGATAAATATCCACGCGATTTTCAATCTTAGTCACTTCTGCGGATAACTTATCAAGCAACGGTTTAAAATCCGAGCTTGCCGCCCTGCCTTGCGTTAGAGGATCAAATAATTCCAAGCGTAAAGATGCCACGCGATTACGCGCCAATCCCTCAAACACCTCCTTGGATAACCAAATGCCGCTGCTTCCCAAAGATGGCGCATGTTCCTTTTCCGGCCAATATGCCGGTAGATATAAATTATAAGTCTCCTTTAAATCCAGACCTTCCAAATTGCCGGTCAAAGTTTGGCTGGCTTCGTTTTTAGCTCCAGTCACAGCCGTAGTCTTCCAGGTTAAATTTGCAATTTCATTGGGCGCAAAACGATCAAGTACAATCGTGCTGGTAACTGCCTGGTTCTGGGCAATGATTTTTGTTGACAGGGCATCGCCAAAACCAGCAAAAATATGCCGCATAAAAATCACGCTGCCCGGCACCAAGTTAATACGCGCCGTGGCTTCTTGAGGCGTAAGTCCGGCAAAACTGGAAACCGTAGGCCCGGTTAATTCTTGGTCTGACCTGAACATGGGGCCATTGCAACCCGCTCCGGCCACAGCCGTGGCTAAAATCAATGCCGCTAAAATAGTGAATTTATTGGTCATATAGTTAATGTAAGTGAGAATACCTTAGTTGATAATTGATTTTTTTTCAACTCCGGGCTTGCCCCGCCACTAATTTTTGCTATTCTGTTTCTCCACAGAATAAAACTACGCGAGCAAAACTTAGTGCGGGGCTTGTCCCCGGCTAAGCAATACTATAAACTATGCGCACTATGTCGCCTACTAAAATTCTACGCGTGGGAGATCACGCACCGCTTTTCACGCTTTTAGATCATCAGGAACGCAAAATTAAACTAGCCGATCAACTCAAAAAAAACATAGTCATCCTATTTTTTTACCCGGGCGACATGACTCCGGGCTGTACCATGCAGCTCTGCGCTGTGCGCGATGATTGGACCAAATTCAAACGCCGCCAAACTGCAGTCTTCGGTATCAATCATGGCGATGCCGCGAGCCACGGCGTATTTGCTAAAAAATACGCTTTCCCCTTTCCCTTGCTTATAGATAAAAATAAAAAAATCAGCAAAAAATACGGCGCCATCAAACGCATCTTCAATGCTGAAGTCATCAAGCGCAGCGTGGTGGTAATCGATAAGAACGGCAAAATTATTTATTTGCAGCGCGGCATGCCCAAAAATTCCGATATTTTAA
>JAGVIJ010000052.1 GCA_020056125.1 bacterium
CACAAGGAATATTTTTACGCCGCGCGGCTTTGATCACGGGCACGCTGGTAAACCCGCCGGCTGAAATCACGAGCGCTGGTTTGATGCGCCGGATAATCTCCTCGGCCGTCAGCCGGGCTCTAAGGAATGAAATCGGCCAAGTCAGCCAGCGCCAACTGGGATAGCGCGGTAATTTGGCCACGGGAATGGTATAAAACGGAATCCCCTCTTTTTCAAGCACTGCGCGTTCCGGTCCATGCGGCGTACCGGCCCAAACCATCACCAGCTCGGGTCGGCGCTTGAGCATCTGCCGCAAAACAGCCAAGAGCGGAGTTACCGGCCCCAATGTTCCACCGCCTGTGAATAAAATTGTCATATTAGATATTCTTACTGCCCTCGCGAGAAATCGAGGCTACCAGGCCGCAACCCACGCTTAAAGCCACAAAAGCTGAACTGCCATAGCTCATAAAAGGCAGAGTAACGCCAGTTATGGGTACCAGTCCAATCATGGAACTGATGTTCAAAAAAACTTGTAACGCGATCCAACTGCCAATGCCGGCCGCTAAAAATGCTCCAAACTCATCGGGCGCGCGCTGAGCAATGGAAAAACACTTCCAAACCAAGACAGCCAGCGCCGCTATAAATAATAGCATGACTACAAACCCCAGTTCCTCGGCCATGATGGCGAAGATGGAATCGCCGGCCACTTCGGGCAGATAAAGATATTTTTGTCGCGAGTGGCCATATCCCAAGCCAAACCAACCACCGGTTCCAATAGCCAAGAACGCTTGGTTGATGTGATAGCCAATGCCCTGCGGATCCAGTTCAGGATGCAAAAAAGTCATGAACCGCGCCGCTCGATACGGCGTGAGTTTGATGAGCAGAGCCACCATAGCCAAGCCGGCTGCGCCCAAACCCACAAACCACACGTAGGGAGCGCCGGCTAAAAAATACATGAGGAGCGATGCGCCCGCGATCACCATCATGGAGCCGGTATTGGGTTGAACTACGAGGAGGAACATAACTACGCCCAGGATGGAGAGAAAGGGCACCAGCCCCTTTTCAATACTGCGCGCATCTCCGCCGCTACGCGCCGAAAGCCACGCGGCCATGTACAGCAAAAAAGTAACTTTGACGAATTCCGAGGGTTGAAAGTTAATCGGACCCAAATGCACCCAGCGCGATGAACCGCCTAAATTTATGCCCATGCCCGGGATGAAAACCAAAACCAAAAGCACGATGGTGACAATGAGCGCGGGCATGGCCAGGCGCCGCCAGCGGCGATAATTAATAAAACTCATGAGCCCGAATAAAACCATGCCGGGCAAAATGCCGTTCAACAACTGGCGTTTTAAAAAATATAAACTATCGCCGAACTTTTGATAACCCAGCGGGCCGCTGGCTGAAGTCAGCACAGCTATGCCAAACAGCGTCAGACCCAAAAAAAGCCAAACTAATACTTTGTCCGGTCGATTGATGATTTTCCTCATGGGATAAAAATCACACGATATCGATCAAGGCCAGCACTGTGCCAACGGCCGCACACACGAACGAGATGATCCAAAAGCGCATGACGATTTTTGGCTCGCCCCAACCGATGGCTTCCAAGTGATGATGCAACGGAGAACTTTTGAAAATCTTTTTCCCGTGGCGCAATTTTTTGGATGTCACTTGCAAAAGCACAGACGCGGATTCAATCACAAAGGGCAAGCCGATCAGCGGCAAAAGCAGAGGCTGGTTGGTTAGCATGGCCACCATGCCCAAAACAGTGCCCAGGGCCATAGCCCCGGTATCGCCCATAAAAAACGCGGCCGGAGTGATGTTGTGCCAAACGAAAGCCATGAGCGCGCCGCAAATCGCAGCGCAGAAGATGGCTAAATCCACTTTGCCTTGCGCAAACGCAATCACGCCAAAAGCTCCAAAGGCCGCAAGCAGAGAGCCGCCGGCTAGCCCATCCAACCCATCGGTTTCGTTGACGGAAAAAGATGTGGCTACAATAACAAACGCAAAAAATGGAATGTACCAAAGACCCAGCGGAGTGTTGCCGCTAAACGGGATGTGAACCACGTCCCAATCCAATTTGAAATAAAACCACCAAGCAGCCGCCACCGCGATCAGCGTATAAGACAGCAAACGATGGCGCATGCGCAATCCCCCGCCCTTGGGACCGATTTTGCGGATATTCAAATAATCATCCAACAAACCCACGAGCGCGGCCGCAATGAGCGCGCCTAGCGGCAAAAGGGTTTGACTGCGCGATAAGAAATTTAAACGACACACGGTTTCCCATCCGGACCAAACACAACCGTAATGAAAAGCCAGAGCCACGGCCGCGACCGTGACCCAAATCACCAAGCCGCCCATGGTCGGAGTGCCGGCTTTGGCCGCATGCAGATGCGCCATGATCGGAGCCGCTGACGCATCGCGAATGCTCTTGCCCATCTTGCGGCGCTTGAGCCAACGAATCAAAAACGGGGTCCAACACAAGGCGATTAAAAAACAAATGCCTGCGATGGACAAAAGGTTAATGATATCGGTAAGGCGATATTCCATGTAATTTATCGGGCGCGTTTAAAGATTAACTTGAGCCATAAAAAAGCAGCCGATCGTCCATAATAGTATAGAGAAAAAACCCAGACTGATCAAGACGCGGCTGGCCAGCGGATCCAATCGAAAAATGCTTAAGGCCACGGTAAAATCCAAAGCCAAGACAACCAAGGCTGCGCCCGGCACAGCAAAAATCCAAGGCCAGCTCATGATTTCATCAATACCCAAATAAATGTTGTAATGCAAAACCACGGCGCCGGTTTCCCAGCCGTGTGGCAAGGTGCGGATGAGAAAATAAGCGCTGGCCACTGCAAATAATACGACCGTAACCATGGCCGTCCAAAGAATAAAACGGTCCTGCAAAGCGCGCCGCGCTGAAAATTTCCACTCATCCCACCTCATAGAGGTATGTTATCATCTGAGCCCGAAATGTTCATCACGCTTTTTACCTCGGGGATAGCTTGGATTAATGCGTGTTCAATACCATGCTTTAAAGTCACATCCGCCATTTGGCAGTGAGCGCATCTTCCGGTCAGGCGAACCTGAACAATTCCTGTACTCAAGTCAAAATCCACCAGCTCAATGCCGCCGCCATGAAAGGAGAGGTGGGGGCTCAGGTGGATTAAAACATCCTCTATTTCGCACAATAGTTGCTCTTTAGTCTTCATAGCTTTGAGATTACTATACCGTGATTCGTCTTGACAAGTTAGGCCTACGGATGTATTATCCGTGTGCAAAATGCGTTAGGAATATTCTTTAATTATTCGAAATTCGACATTCGAAATTCTAAACTTATGGCACATAAAAAAGCAGGCGGCTCTACTAGCTATGGCCGCGATTCCCAAGGACAACGCTTGGGCACAAAATTATACGCCGGACAATTTGCCAGCACTGGCAATATTATCGTGCGCCAGCGCGGCACCCCCATCCGCCCCGGACGCAATGTGGCCAAGGGCTCGGATGACACTCTTTACGCCGCGACTGACGGGTTGGTTTCATTCAGCGATAAAAAGGTTCAGCGTTTTACCGGCAAGATGAAGTGGGCCAAATACGCCCACGTTGATCCGGTCAAAGCAAAAGAGGTTGAGAAATAAATGACCTCCTCCCCGGGTTCCGCTTCGCTGCACCCGGGGTTTCCTTGGTCGGCATGAGAATCCAAAGACCTCAAAACAATCCGGATTGTTTAAACCG
>JAGVIJ010000090.1 GCA_020056125.1 bacterium
CCGGTTTAAACAATCCGGATTGTTTTGAGGTCTTTGGATTCTCATGCCGACCAAGGAAACCCCGGGTGCAGCGAAGCGGAACCCGGGGAGGAGGTCATTAAACATAACGCAGACTAAAGTCTGCGGCTACCGGACTAGGGACTTGGGACTAAAATTTATGGCAGGGCGGTGAAGAGCAAACGCGCATCATCCACAATCAATAAATTTTTACCGGTTTCATCGCTCGTCACGTCGCGCGGAGCTGAAAATTTGTCAGACTTTAGTTGAGCGCGCAAGGCGCCGTCTTTGTTAAAGAGCACGATTCGTTTTTCCGCCGGGTCGGCAATGGCCATGAATTCAATATCAGCTTCGGTCCAGATGGCTGACGCGGCTTTAAGCGGAGGATCAATGGTGGTCAGGGCAAAACTTTCTTGTCCGCCGGAGAAAAAGCGCGAGACTGAACCTTCGGGTCTAAGCACAAACACGCCGCCATCAATGGCCACGCCAACTGCGTCGGTGAGCGAAACATCCGAGGCTTTGATATAACCTTGAGCGCCGCTAAAGCCACTGCCCAGATTGGAAGCGCGCCAGACTTGCCCATTGGTGCCGTCTAAAATATAGGCGCGGTTGGCATAGATCACCAGGTCGGTGAAAGTCTCATTGTTGTTTGAGAAGGATAGGGGAGTCAAAACATCTGTGCTTTTATTTAAGCCGTAAAGTTTGCCTTTGGCTGTGGCGAAAATAATGCTATCGCGGCTGGCTGAACCGGAGACAATGGGATCAGCGTCGGCCGGCAAAGCGATGCGGCGATCAGTACCGTCATCAATTTTAATTTTGATAATGGCGTGAGCGGCGTTATCCACCGCGTAAGCCATGTTGCCGTCTAAAACCGGAGCGGTTAAAGCGCCGCTGGCCGCGCCTTGCAGAGCCACCAACTCTTTCACTTGATCCAGCACCGTGATTTTGCGCAAACGCTCTTGCAGTTTTTCGATTTCGCCGCGCAGGGTGTCCACGCGATTTTTGTTATCGGACTTTTTAACATTCAGTCCGGTCAGCAAATTCAGGGCATTATCAATTTCTTGTTTGGCGCGTTCATTATTGCCGTAAATCAAATCAGATTCAGCGCGGTTTCTAAAATCAGCGGCTTGCTCGTAGGTGGTAGTCCAAGCCGCGGCTTCCAGATTCAGCCGTTGATTGCGCTTCCAAAGAATGAAAATCGACACCACTACTAAGATGCAGGCTCCGGCGATTATAATCCGGCGTTTGGTTTTTTTGTCATCAAACATACTGCCGTGACCCGCGTGCATGCCGCGCAAATTGCTCAAAAGCGCCACGTCGCGATAACGGATTTGTCCGATTTTTTTAACTGCGCCGGCCGCCAGATCAAATAGGCCGCGAGCCGCGCGTTTGACCAACGCCATTTTGTCGCCGTCGGTTTGCGTCGGACCCAGAGTGGGCGACAAGTGCTGTTCAGCTTCTTTTTCAGTGTTATATAGTTTAACAATGGAATCAGTGCTTTTTTTCACTATGGGCTTGGGCTGGACTTGAGTGGCGGCATTGGATTTTTCCAGTTCGCAACAGGCCACTACCACCGCGATAAAATCATCCGGAATGCCGCGATGCTCCAGATCTTGTTTAATTTCCAGGGCGGCTGATACGGGCGGCAGAGAGGCCAAGCGTTCTTTAATACGCAACTCATTGCGCAGGCGTTCCAGATTGGTGCTGCCGGCGATTAAGACGTCGCCGTTTTTAATATCGCCGCAGATGAGCGAGGCGAAGGCTTTTTTAGGATCAACTTCCACGGGCTGTTCCAATGAGCCGAATAAATCAAAGGTGCGGTAACTGCCGTCATCTTGTTTTTGTAAAAATACATTCATCAGGCGGCCGCGGCCGGTCAAACAAATGTGGTTCTGCGACAGCTCCATGATAAAGATATTGATCCGGCTCCAACTGATGGGGCTGGGTTCGCCTTCCAAAAATTTGGCAATATCCTCGTTGAGCCGTTGAATCAGTTTTTCAAAGCGCGCCACCGGATCCTGTTCCACATCAATGATCAACAAACGTGTTTGATCCACCGTGGCGTTGATCACATCCAGGAGTCGTTCGTAGGCGTAAAGCGTGGAGTGCACTTCGGCCAGCACTAAAATCTTGGTGCCCTTTTTTTTGGGAGTGGCGCCTTCAAATCTGAAGATACCCAGAATCTTTTCATCCGTGGGGCTTTTGGCCACTTCAATTTCGGCGATTTTGAATTGTTGCTCAACCATGGGATTTTTTATAGAATTATGGATGGGCGCAGAGAACTCATTGGCAACTCGCGAGTATATCCTAAGCCTTGCGGGAACATTTTGGCACCCTCTTGTCAATAGTCAATTCTCAAGGCAGGATATGGGTAAGAATATGCTTGAACACCTTTTTGGGTCAAAGACCCGCGTCAAACTTTTATCCACGTTTTTGCATCATCCGGAAAAATCTTTTTTTGTGCGCGAATTAACGCGGATGATCAGCACGCAAATCAATGCGGTCAGGCGGGAATTGGAGAATTTGGTTGAGCTGGGTTTGGTGAATGAGATCGAAAAGCCGGCGGGCGGACCGGAGCGCGCCGGGATCAAGCGCAAATATTACACCATGAATCAGCAGTTTCCATTGTTGGAAGAAATCAAGGTGTTGATCACCAAGGCGCATGTCTTGATGGAGCGGCGTTTGGATCGCGAAATTTCAGCTTTGGGCGAAGTGCAATACGCGGCGTTGTTTAATTCCTTCATCGGCAAGAGCGGTGCGCCGGTTGATCTGTTGTTGGTCGGGGATATCAAACCCAAGGCCATCAAAGCTTTTGTGGAGAAGCTGGAAAAAGAGTTGGGGTTTGAAATTAACTTTGCGTGTTTTACCCCGACGGAATACAAATATCGCAAGGAA
>JAGVIJ010000057.1 GCA_020056125.1 bacterium
CCTGAAAAAAAATCTTATGTTTTTTATGATGGCCCGCCGTTTGCCACCGGGCTTCCGCACTATGGCCATCTTTTGCAATCTGCCATCAAAGACGCGGTGCCGCGTTATTGGACCATGAAGGGTTATCGCGTGGCGCGGCGTTGGGGTTGGGATTGCCATGGCTTGCCTATTGAGACTTTGGTGGAAAAAGAATTGGATCTAAAATCCAAGCGCGATATTGAAAAGTACGGCATTGAAAAATTCAATCAAGCTTGCCGCAAGTCTGTCATGACGTATGAACATGATTGGGATCGGTATGTGCAGCGCTTGGGTCGTTGGGTGGATTTTGAACACGCCTACGAAACCATGGACGCGAATTATATTGAGTCGGTTTGGTGGGTGTTCTCCGAGTTATATAAAAAAGACTTCATCTATAAAGATTTGCGCGTGTCTTTGTATTGCCCGCGCTGTTCCACGCCGCTGTCCAATTTTGAAATTGCCATGGGCGATTCATATGAAGATCGCACGGATCCGGCTATCACGGTTAAATTTAAAGTTAAGGGCCAAGACAATACTTACTTGCTGGCTTGGACCACTACGCCGTGGACGTTGCTGGCCAACACGGCTATCGCAGTCCATCCGGATTTGGTTTATCTCAAGGTCAAAATGGAAGACACGGGCGAGGTTTTGATTTTGGCTGATGCGCGTAAAACCGAAGTTTTGAGTCAGCACTATCCGCTGGCGCCGGATGAGGCTGTGCGCTTTGAAGTTACGGAGCGCTTAACCGGTCGTGAGCTGGAGGGTTTGGAATATGAGCCGTTATATACTTTTATAAAGGCGGATAAAAAAGCTTATCGCGTGGTGGCTATGGAATATGTGAGCGCAGAAGATGGCACAGGCTTGGTGCACACGGCGCCCGCGTTTGGTGAAGAAGATTTTACAGCGGCCAAAAAACATAATTTAGCTGTGTTGCTGACCGTGGATGACGAAGGCCGTCAAAAGCCGGAGATGGGGCAGTTTGCCGGTATGCCGGTAAAAGATTCCAACGCTAAAGTCATTGAAGATTTAAAGCAACGCGGAATTTTGTATCGCCAAGAAGAGATCACCCACTCCATACCGATTTGTTGGCGCTGTCATACCGAGCTGCTGCACAAGGCGCAACCGGCTTGGTATGTGAACGTGACGAATTTAAAAAAGAAGATGTTGCAGACTGCCAAAAAAATCAATTGGCATCCTGAACATTTTAAGGCAGGGCGTTTTGGCAAAGGTTTGGAGAGCGCGCCCGACTGGTGCATCTCGCGCACGCGCTATTGGGGAGCGCCCTTGCCGGTTTGGGTGTGCGACAAATGCGACAATAAAACAGTCGTGGGTTCAGTCCGTGAATTGCAAGAGCTCGCAACCAGCGACTCGAAGTTCGAAATTCGAATTTCGAATTTCGAACTTCGAGATTTCGATCTTCATCGTCCGGGCATTGATCAGGTTAAACTCAAATGCGCTTGCGGCGGAGAGATGACGCGCGTGCCCGAGGTGTTTGATTGCTGGTTTGAATCCGGCAGTATGCCGTATGCGTCCAACCATTATCCGTTTGAGAACAAGACCAAATTTGATGCGAATTTTCCGGCGGATTTTATCGGCGAGGCGCAAGATCAAACGCGCGGCTGGTTTTACAGCCTGCATGTTTTGGCTGCGGCGCTGTTTGGCAAACCGGCCACCAAGCACATCATCGTTACGGGTTTGATCATGGCCGAGGACGGCAAAAAAATGTCCAAGAGCCTGAAGAACTATTCTGATCCTTGGGAGCTGATGACCACCTTGGGCGCCGATGCTCTGCGCTTGTATCTCTTGTCTTCGCCTGTGATGCGAGCTGAACAGCTCAATTTTTCATTCAAAGATTGCCAAACCATGCAGCGCGCCACCTTGGGTCTATTGTGGAATGTGCGGAATTTTTATTTGACCTATCTTGCCTGTCGGCAGACAGGTGCGGGCGCTAAAAAAATCAAACTCACCAAGCCGCGCTCCGCTCATATTTTGGATCGTTGGATTTTTTCGCGCCTGGCGGAATTAAAAAAGAGCATGACGGAAAATTTGGATGCGTATGATTTAGCCGAAGCTGCGCGAGCCCTGCGCCCGTTCATTGATGATCTCTCAACTTGGTGGTTGCGCCGTTCGCGCGAACGCATCAAAGGCGAAAATCAGTATGAGCGCGTGGATGCTTTGCGGACTTTGCGCGAAGTGTTGTTGGAGCTGTCGCGTCTCATGGCGCCGTTCACGCCTTTCTTCGCCGAGAAATTGTTTAAAGATTTGGAGGGCGCCGGCGCTTCAGTGCATTTGGAAAAATGGCCCAAGTACGACGAACGCCTGCTGGACCAATCGCTGTTACAAGATATGCAATGGACCAGAGAGGTGGTGACGCAAGGTTTGGAAGCGCGCGCCGCGTCCAAGATTCCGGTGCGCCAAGCCCTGGCGTGTTTGACCGTGCTGATGCGCGATGCGGCCACCGCCGATCGTCTGCGCGCCCGCACTGAATTCAGCGACTTGATGGCTGAAGAATTGAATGTGGAGCAGATTAAAATCCAAGGCGGCTGTACTGATTTAGAAGAGGCTCAAGATTTTCGTGTGGAGCTGGACACCAATATCACGCCCGAACTCAAGCGCAAAGGTTTGATTCGCGAGATGGTGCGGCATTTTATGGATCTGCGAAAAAAATCCGGTTTGTTGCCGCGGGACACAGTGAGTGCGCAAGCCGTGGTTCACGATGCCGGGCTTAAAGAAATTTTTGTGAGCGCCGGCGCGGACGTGGCTAAAGAGATTAAGGCGGACGCGTTGGAATTCGTAGATCAGTTAGCTGAACGTTTTGGCGCCGGTAAAAAAATACAATTGGACGGTCAAGAGGTGATCGTCGGACTTGTGAAAAAGCCTTAAACGTCATACTATTCAAGCATGATCGGATCATTGCAAGGCAAAGTTTTGGAAGTGCATTCCGCTTATGTTTTGTTGCAAGTGCAGGGAGTGGGCTATCGCATCAAAGCCAGCCTGCCGATTTTGGCTAAGCTCAAAGCGGGCGAAGAAAAGTTTTTGTACATCCATGATCATGTGCGCGAGGATGCGCGCGAGCTGTTTGGTTTTTTAAGTTTGGATGAGTTGAATTTTTTTGAGCGGCTGATCGGAATTTCCGGCGTGGGGCCCAAGGTGGCTCTAACCTTGATGTCCGCCGGTTCGCTGGAAAAGGTGCGGGCGGCTATCATGTCCGGCGATTTAGATACGCTGACCGCGGTGCCGGGCATTGGCAAAAAGACCGCGCAAAAAATCGTGTTGGAATTAAAGGGGCAGTTGGTGGAGGAGCAGGAAATCGGGACCGACGATCGCGAAACCCTGGAAGCGTTGGTGTCGCTGGGTTATTCATCGAGCCAAGCGCGCGAGGCGTTAAAAAAAGTTGCCGCATCAGTCACTGATACATCCGAACGCGTGAGACAAGCCTTGCGGAATCTATGAAACTAATCGAGATAACCAAGCCTGAAAATTGGGAGGCCATTCAATCCAAATTGCCGTGGCCGCAATTTACGCAATCTTGGGCTTGGGGCGAGTTTCGTCGATCCTTGGGTTTTAAAGTGCGTCGTTTCGCTTTGTTGGACGAAG
>JAGVIJ010000047.1 GCA_020056125.1 bacterium
AACAATCGTCCAAGAAAGCTCCTTGACTATCAAACGCCCAATGAACGCTTCCTTGGGCTTGTGGGATCAGGAGTGGCGCATTGCTAACTTGAATTCTTCCAGCCTCACTATGATTTGAAGATAAAAAAAGACCTGATTTTATCAGGCCTATTCTTTTGGTACCGGAGGCCGGAATCGAACCGGCGACCTAGGGCTTATGAGTCCCTCGCTCTAACCAACTGAGCTACCCCGGCCAATTGATGTGGTGCCGCGGGAGAGAATCGTCCCGCTCGCTCTTAGCATAGGCAGACGGGATCCCGCCAGAGGCGGGAAACTCTCATGACCTTGCGATCGTCCCGCCGTACGGCGGGATGCGTCTTCACAATACATGGTGGGCGGGGAGAGAATCGAACTCTCATGGCCTTGCGGCCGCAGGATTTTGAGTCCTGTGCGTCTACCAATTCCGCCACTCGCCCACCATGTATTGTGAGACTACCAATTCCGCCACCGCGGCATATATCCAGGAACCACTTTCTGTAAGCGCAAGCATGCCTGATTTTTTACATTTTGTCAATATCGCGCGTTGTGCTGACTTGACAAAATGCTCGTCTCGCTATATAGTCTGCGCACTGTCAGCCATACGAAATTCATCGCGGGATAGAGCAGTATGGCAGCTCGCCAGGCCCATAACCTGGAGGTCGTGGGTTCGAATCCCACTCCCGCAACCAAATTAAAAATCTCCTGTCCGGAGATTTTTAATTTTCAAACTTATCCTCTTGCGCGAGTCGAGTCGAATGAAGTAAGATGATGTCATCTTATGGGTCGTATTATCTCGGTAGTAAATCAAAAAGGCGGAGTGGGCAAGACCACCACCGCTATCAACCTCGGCGCTTATTTGGCCGAGGCCGGGAAATTCGTTTTATTAGTTGATCTTGATCCGCAAGCCAACGCCACGTCAGGCATCGGCATTGATCACATGGGTTTGGGGCGCGGAGTGTATGAGGCAATCTTGGGCGAAGTGAGCATGCGCGACATTGTCCAGCCCACGGCGCACGAAACTTTATGGGTGGCGCCCGCCACCAAACATCTGGCTGGTTTGAATATTGAATTGGTTGATATGCCGCGGCGCGAATTTAAATTATACGATTCTCTTTTGGAAATCAGAAACGATTACGATTATATTCTCATTGACTGTCCGCCCACGCTCGGCATGATTACTTTGAACGGCATTGTGGCCGCGGACGAAGTTTTGATTCCGGTGCAAACCGAATACTATGCTTTGGAGGGCTTGGGTCAATTGCTTGAGACCGTAAATTTAGTGCGCGAGAACATTCGTCCTGAAGTGGATGTGTTGGGCGCCGTGCTCACCATGTATGACGGCCGCACAAAATTATCGGACGATGTGATGCAAGAGCTATACAAATTTTTTCCCAAAAATATTTTTCGCGCAGTTATTCCGCGCAATGTTCGTTTGGCTGAAGCGCCTTCGTTTGGCCGATCAATTTTGACGTTTGATCCCTATTCCAAAGGCGCGCGCGCTTATGAGCGGCTGGCGCGGGAAATTTTAGATACTGAATATAGACAAGCGGTGGTTTGATTTAAAATCCAATGAATATGATTCGCAGACAATCCGGCTTAGGCCGAGGCTTGGGCGCGTTGATACCGCAGCGGCCTTTAGAGGCCACGGATATGAATGTGAAGGTGATATCTCATGTTCCGGATAATTTGGTCAAACAACTTTCCGTTGATGTAATTGATCCGAATCCGCATCAACCGCGCCAGCATTTTGACCACGGCGATTTGGAAGATTTGGTGGGTTCCATTAAGACGCACGGCGTGATTCAGCCCATTGTGGTGACGCAAAATTCGGGTGGACGGTATGAGCTGATCGCGGGTGAAAGGCGTTTGCGCGCCGCCAAGATTGCGGGCTTGGAACAAATTCCGGCCATTATCCGGTCAGCCACGGAACAGGAAAAAATGGAATTAGCGTTGATTGAAAACGTACAACGCGCGGATCTTAATCCGATCGAAGAGGCGCGAGCCTATCAAAGATTGTGCGACGAATTTGGTTTAACGCAAGATGAGGTGGGTGAACGCATGAATAAAAGCCGGCCGCAAGTTTCCAACACCATTCGATTGTTGCAATTGCCCGAGGTGGTGCAACGCGCTTTGGCCGAAGGGAAAATTTCGCAATCCAACGCGCGCACGCTTTTATCTCTACCCACGCCCGAAGAGCGTTTGCGCATGTTTGAATCCATCTTGGCCGGTAATTTCACAGTGCGGCAAACCGAAGATCGCACAGCTCATCCGCGCCGCGTCAAACACGCTGACCCTAATTTGATTGATTTGGAAAATCGTCTGCGCGACAGCCTGGGCACCAAAGTGCTGATCAAGCGCGACAGCCGCGGCGAAGGCGAGATTAAAATTAAATTTTACGATGATCACGGGTTGCAAGAGATCGCGGGGAAAATTTTCGGCGGATCTACTTCTTAAGCAACTTGGTGGGCAAAACGCCTTTGATCCAACTGGCGATGCCGGCGCGCGCATATTGCCGGATTTTGCTTTTGGCGTGGCGCGTTTTCACGAATTTTAACCAATCCGGATTCGGGCCTTTGCGATTTTTATCCGTAACAATTTCCACCAGATCGCCGCTTTTTAGAGTTTGGTTGAGCGCCACTATCTCGTCATTCACTTTGGCTTGCGAACAAGTGTTGCCGACTTCCGTATGCAAACAGTAGGCGAAGTCCACGGGTGTGGATTCTTCGGGCAATTCCAACACATCGCCTTTGGGCGTGAACACGAAAATTCTGTCATGGAATACATCGATCTTTAAATCTTCCAACGAATGCAAAAAAGTTTTTTTGTCGCTGATTTCTTGTTGGATGTCAGCCAGTTGCGTAACCCACGCCAGATTGGGATCCGGCGGTTTGGTGGATTTATTTTTATCTTGTTCGGAATACGACCAATGCGCCGCAATGCCGTATTCAGCCGAGCGATGCATCTCGTAAGTGCGGATTTGAAATTCCACGATTTCGCCGTTTTCACAAAACACCGTGGTATGCAGGGAACGATAGCCATTGGGTTTGGGTTGAGCCATGTAATCTTTGATGCGGCCCTTGAGCGGGGTCCAGCGACCGTGAATGATGCCCAGAGCCGCATAACAATCCGCCACCGTGGGTACCAACACGCGAATGGCCATCAAGTCGTAAATGCGCGCGATGTTGCGTTCGTATTTTAATAATTTGCGATAGGTGGAATAGAGATGTTTGGCGCGGCCGTGAATTTCCAAATCTTTGATGCCGGCGTCGATCAAATCCTGGCGCGCCATCTCCATAATGCTGTCCAAGTAGCCGTGTTTTTGCCGTTCTGAAGCCTGAACTAAATTTAATGTCCACTCGTATTCTTTGGGAAAAACATATTTGAACGCCGCGTCTTCCAGCCGGCCCTTCATCTCGCCCATACCCAAGCGATTGGCGATGGGCGCGAAAATTTCCAAGCTTTCCAGAGCCACGCGATATTGCTTTTTAGGCGGGATGGCCTCGAGCGTTTCCAAATTATGCAAGCGGTCGGCAAACTTAATGATGACCACGCGCACATCTTCAGCCATAGCCAAAAACATTTTGCGCAGATTTTCGATATAGCGTTCAATGCCGCGATATTTGATTTTGCCCAACTTGGTGATGCCGGCCACGAGTTTGGAAATTTCCGATCCGAATTCTTGTTCAATCTGTTCCAGCGTAACTTCAGTATCTTCTGGCACATCGTGCAATAAGCCGGCCGCAATGATGGGGCCGGGTAAATTCATCTCGGCCAAGGTGATGGCCGTGGATAGAGGATGGATAATGTAGGGTTCGCCGGAACTGCGTTTTTGCGCGCTGTGAGCGCCGGCTGCGAAATTATAAGCGCGCTGGATCAAATCCAAATCCACCCGCGCCTCGTTGGCTCGAACTGTGGCCAGTAATTTTTGGAGCAATTCTTTTTGATCCATGGCTTAATCCTAGCACTAGTTGGGAGAAGATAGAAGTCAGGCTGAGAATTCGACAATTTGTCTATTTTGAGTTATTTTATTAGTCTAAGCTGAATTAAATTCAGCCAAAACACATGGGAGAACCAGCTTTAAAAATTGAAGAGTTAAATACTCCGCGCCGACCTATTGGTTTTGATTTGGGTAAGGAGTCGTCGGGGAAATCCGAATCCCTAGAATCGATGCGCGAATATTTTTTAGATCTCGTTGGGAAAAAAGCGCAAGCGGAAGTTCAGACTTCCACGGAGCAGGCATTGAAACTTGCCCAAGGTGATGCTGAAGCGCAAAAACAAATCGAACAAAGTCAGAAAGAAGCGAGGCGAGATTTAGAGCAAGCGGAAGCCAAGGCGAATAAAAAGTTGAAAGATAGCGGTGTGAAACTTGAAGATCTGGATCAACTTTCTTATGTTAAGTTGCCGGCTAATGATAATGATCGCGCGGCTTTGAAGCAGGCGATTGAAGGCAAGAAGAGTGAATTGGAACAATTAAATACTGAAGAATCGTCCAAGCCGGCCGAAAAAGATAAAGATACAGCGGAGCTCCAAAAGAAAAAGGCCGAAGCGTTGAGATTGGAAATACAGTTATTAGAACAAGCCAAGGAGCGCGATGCCGTGCAACGCTCTCTCCAAAAAACTGAACAAAGTTTAGAACGAGAGCGGGAAAAGCCCGTACCGGATCCTTTGGCTTTGGCGGGCATTGAAATGGATTATGATCAACAAAGTAAGAAGCTCTTAGAATTAGGAGCCTCCATGGTGGCGCTGGATGGTTTGCTTGGACGCACTAAACATGAAGTCAAACGTAGTGAAGAGAAGGTTGAACAAAATAAGGTAGCGAGCGCGCGCGAAAAATTGAAACAGATTGAATCCACTAAAAAAGCCCAGGAGCAAGCGCGGCGCCAAGAAAATAAATCCAAGGTTTCTGCTTGGAGCGTGGCCGGGGGCGCGGTGGGCACCTTGCAGTACGGTGGTTTTGCCGGTATCGCTAAAATAGCTGATTGGGTAGATCGGGGTTTGGATTATATAACTAAGTACGATTGGGTGGATAAGTTTGTAAATATCGTGAAATTGCCTCTGACCATTGTGAATAAAACTGCGGATTGGGTTGAAAAAAAATTTGGCCTTGAGCCGGATAAAAAAAAGCCCGAGGGGAAGAGTTGAAAAGAAAAAACAGCGTCCACATTTTATGCTGCAGAACGCCTAGCCTCCGCTTCGCGGAGTCGTCGTTGAACAGGCTTCGCTTATAAAATGCAGACGTTGTTTTTTCTTGGTATATAAATACTAGTAAACGATTCAACCCCTATCGAGCACCTGCCTGCCGGCAGGCAGGCCGTAAGGCAACAGCGTAAGCGCGCGGAAAAAGACTGGCCATGTTTGGGTGCAGGGGCGGTTGCACGCCCAACCGCCCCTGCAAAAGGGGTCTAAGGGGCAACGCCCCTATAAATTATTTATCCCTATTTTATTCCACGCTGATTTGGTAGCCGCAACCCTCTTTGGGGCAAACGATTTTTTTGCCTTTGGCAGTCAGGGTTGGGTGTCCGCACTGCGGACAGGGTTCGCCGGTCGGGCGATCCCAAAACGCTTGGTCGCATTCAGGATAACGATCGCAGGAAAAAAAGATTTTACCTTTTTTGGAGCGGCGCTCCACGATTTGGCCTTTGTTACATTTGGGGCAGACCACGGGTTTGCCTTCTTTGTCCGCCACCACCTTGACCACTTTTTTAATGGTTTTACATTCCGGATATTTGGAACAAGCGATGAACGGACCGTAGCGTCCGACTTTTTTAACCATCTCCGCGCCGCAGGTCGGGCATTTTTCTCCGGTTGGTTCGGGCGCGGCCTTGGGTTGATCGCCCGGCAATGGCTTAGTGCCCTTACATTCCGGATAGTTGGTACAGGCTAAAAACTTTCCATAACGGCCATGCTTTAAAGCCATGGCTCCGCCGCACTTGGGACAGGTTTCGTTAGCTGCTTCTTTTTGCGCTTCGGTCTCTAGGGTTTTTTCTTGAGTCATAAGATTTTTTGCAAAAGGTGTATAAAATTCTTTGATTACCGGACGCCAAGCAACTTCGCCATCCGCGATTTTATCCAAAGCGTTTTCCATCTTGGCGGTAAACTCCACATTCACGATGTCCGGAAAACGTTTGACTAAAAGTTCGATGACCTCAAAGGCGATGTCCGTGGGTTTGAGGCGTTTTTTATCATCCCGCTCCACATAACCGCGATCAATCACCGTGGCGATGGTGGGCGCATAAGTGGATGGCCGGCCGATATCAAAATTTTCCAGAGCTTTGACCAAGGTGGCATCAGAAAACCGAGCCGGGGGTTCGGTAAAATGCTGTTTGCCCTCGATGTTTGAGGAGGTTACTTTTTCGCCTTCAACCAAAACCGGCAAAAATTTATCCTTGTCTTGATCCGGATAAAGTTTGAGATAGCCGTCGAACATCACTTGTTGACCCGTGGCGCGGAAAGTAAAACGTCCGGCCGCCAGATCGGCGCTGGTGTTTTTGAGTTTGGCATCGGGCATTTGCGTGGCCATAGCTCTTTGCCAGATGAGCTCGTACAACTTTAACTGGTCGGAGTCCAAAAAATTCGCGAGTTGTTCCGGACTGCGGCTGGGGTCAGTCGGGCGAACAGCCTCGTGCGCTTCTTGGGCGAGTTTGCTTTTGGTCTTATGGCGGCGCGGTTCATCCAGCGCATATTTTTCGCCGTAGTGTGTTTTTAGGTATCCTGCGGATTCAGTTAAAAATTTGTCAGCCAAATTTACCGAGTCAGTACGCATGTAAGTGATGAGACCGGTTGCTCCTTCATCGCCCAACTCCAAACCTTCGTAGAGTTTTTGAGCTAGAGTCATGGTTTTGCTGGCCGAGAAACCCAAACGCTTGTTAGCCTCTTGTTGCAAAGTGGAGGTGGTGAACGGCGCCGGAGGTTCAGCTTTTTTCTCTTTGGATTGCACGGTCGCGACTTTAAAATCTTGGCCTTTGAGTTCCTCCAATAATTTATCAGCCTCATCCTTATTTTTAATGGCCATTTTATCTATGGTCTCGCCACCCAGCGCGTGCAACTTGGCATCAAACGGTTCTTTCTTTTTAGATTGAAACTCACCTTCGATGGTCCAATATTCCTCGGGTTTGAAAGCCGTAATTTCTTGTTCGCGCTCCACAATCATACGCACAGCCACTGACTGCACGCGGCCAGCCGAGAGTCCGCCTTTGATTTGGCGCCATAAAAATGGAGAGAGTTTATAGCCCACCAGCCGATCCAATACACGGCGCGCTTGTTGAGCGTCCACCAATTTCAAATCCAAATGGCGCGGATGCTCCAGAGCATTTTTGATGGCTTCTTTGGTGATTTCATGAAAAGTGATGCGTTTCAGCTTGTCCGGTTCTTCATCTAAAATTTGCGCCAAGTGCCAGGAGATGGCTTCGCCCTCGCGGTCCGAGTCAGTGGCGAAGAGCACGGCGTCGGCTTTTTTGGCTGCGGCTTTTAATTCTTTTATCCGCGCTCGATATTCTGAAGAAACCGTATATGACGGCTCAAAATCATGTTCCACATCAACGCCCAGTTTGGATTTGGGTAAATCGCGCACATGACCATAGCTGGCCACGACCTTATAATCCGACCCCAAAAAGCGCGAAATGGTTTTGGCTTTGGTGGGAGATTCGACAATTACGAGCTTCATAATTATTTGGGAAGATACTTGAGACTGGTGTTTCTGTCAATTTTTCGTGCTGGGTATCGGGTCATCTGATTCTCTTTTTTTAAGGCAAGGCATCTCTTCTGATTCTCCCCCTTAGGGTAAGGGGGAGCTAGAGGGGGTTAGTTCCGATTTTTTATTTCAAAATGAATCATTTCCAACACCGACTCCATGTCTGCTAATACCTCATTGTTCCAAAATCTCAACACCTTGATATCATTGTCTGCCAAGAAATGTTCTCGTTTTTTATCGTATTCTTGGTGATTTTTTTCTGAATGTTGCCCGCCGTCCAATTCAATAGCCAGCCGCAATTTGGGACAATAAAAATCTATAATATAAGGACCAACACTATATTGACGGAGAAATCTCAGCTCAGGTAGCTGTCTTCCACGAATATAATGCCATAGTAATTTTTCAACATCTGTTGGATTGTTTCTTAGATTACGACGATATCCCTTACGGGAAAGATGATTATATTTGTATCTCATAAGTCGGCGCTAACCCCTCCTGGCCTCCCCTTACCCTAAGGGGAGGAATGGAAGGATCCGGTTTTGTCTTACTTATTCTAAAGGGAGATCGGGAAAGTTTGTTGAGGTAAATTGTTGCCCCATGCGGCTGCGGGAATAGGTTTGTCCGCCTTGGGTTTCAATCAGCCCTTTAAGATCCAGGGATGTGAGGCGAGATGATATCTCGGCCGGCGAAATTTCCAGTGCGCGAATCAGCTCGTCTTTATGCAGTGGCCGATCAAGGATTTCAAGTAATTCGCGCTCCTCGTCCGTGATTTGAAAATTGCTTAGCGGCGCGTGGCCGTTTTCCGCCGGATCGAAAATACGCAAAACATCCTCGGATCCGGTGCAGGGGATGGCTCCGAATTTGAGCAGGTTGTTGGTGCCGCGGGATTGCTCGCTGGTAATGGGGCCGGGCACCACAAAAACATCGCGGTTTTCCTCCAGCGCCAGTTTAGCGGTAATCAATGAGCCGGATCTCTCCGAAGCCTCAATTACCACCGTGGCCACGCCCAGCGCGGCAATGATGCGGTTGCGCAGGGGAAAGAGATGTTTGAAGCTGGGTGTGCCGGGTGGGAGTTCGCTGATTAAAGTTCCGTTTTGTTCCAAAATGCGTTTAGCCAAAGGTAAATTATTATGCGGATACATGGTTGAGTCTGCACAACCCGTGGCCAGCACGGCAATGGTTTTGCCTCCGGCCTCCAAAGCCGATTGATGAGCGCAACCGTCGATGCCCAGCGCCATGCCGGAGATAATTTCGCAACCCGCTAAAGCCAGTTCGCGACTCAACATCTGCGCGACCCTGGCGCCGTACGCGGTCATGGCGCGCGTGCCCACAATGGCAATGGGCCGGTTGAGTTGAAGTTTGGCGCCGCGGATAAATAAACAAGCCGGGGGATCATTGGAATGTTTGAGATAGGTGGGGAATTCAGGGTCATCGTCTAAAACAAAACGAATTTGCTCGGCATCTAGCCGTCGCGCCAGCATCTCTGATACCACAGTTGGCCGCCAAATTAAATATTTGGCAGTGGTCGGGCGGTTTACTCCTAAAGATTCAAGTTTTGAACCGCTGACCTGCAGAGCCTTTTCTCCTTGGTTGGTATATAGCGCGCGCAACTTGCGCAGAGTCCTGGCGCCGAAGCCGTCAAACCACGCTAAAGTCAGCCACCCCAATCGGCTTTGATTCCAGATATTTAAAAGTTCTTCCATATTATTAACCTGTTTTTTTGTCTTTAATGTCGATCGTAGGGGCGCGGTTTCCGCGCCCGATTCTGAATTCGGGCGAGGCGACCTCGCCCCTACCTCTGGACGCGGGGTTTAATTCCAGATTTTCCTCGTCTAATCTTCATTGCAAAGGATTGTCGGCGATATATTGCCGGATCCTGTCCATGTCTCGTTCATCTCGGATTATGTGTTTCCAATAATTACGTTGCCATAAACGGAACCCAACCGTATCGTGCATAGAATTTACGTTTTTTGTGGATTGATATTTAAAATAGGCAATAATTTGTCCCAATGTCGATCGTAGGGGCGCGGTTTCCGCGCCCGATTTACAATTAGGGCGAGGTGACCTCGCCCCTATGTTTAGAGGATTATTTTCAACGATACAAACGATGCCGTGCATATGATTTGGCATAATGGAGAATTCGTCTAATTCGACGGTTGGATAATGTTCCTTGATATCCAACCAGCATTTTTTACTATGTCTCCACTCTCATTTAATTTCATTTTTTCATCCACAATATCGCCAAATAAACTTTTTCTTTCATGTGCGCAAATCGTTACAAAATACGCTTCGCGCGTGGAATAGTTATATTGCGGCAGACGGATCGATTTGCGGCACGGCTGGATATCCATATATATTAATCGCTTCCATATTTCGCAGCCGCTGTCAAGATGGGGATAAGATGTAGGGGCGCGGTTTCCGCGCTCAATTTAAAATTCGGGCGAGGTGACCTCGCCTTTACGTTTGGGCGGGCGCAATGAATTGCGCCCCTACGTTTTTCGATTCAATCCCCAATGTCGTAGGGGCGTGATTCATCACGCCCGATTCCGAATTCGGGCGCAGACTGCGGCGGCCACGTACATGACGTTCTCGATGTAGGGCTCGTGGTTGGCCATGCAGAAGCCGTAGTTGTCCTGCTCCTCGGAGAGCCGCAGGGCGTAGAGCACGTCCACCACGCGTGGGATCTCGGGCATCATGCATGCCCGGCAGTAGCTAAAGCGGTATCCGGTCTCTTTCAGTTAGGCGACGTCCATGGGTTCCTCCTGGTTGGAAAACATTGTGCTGATGCAAAAAAACATAACACAAAATTTCAAAAACGTCAAGGCGGGACGACTCGAAATTTGCCCAAAGCCGAAGTCATTAGTTTTTGACACCCCCGCTAAAAAAAGGATATAATTCAAACAATATGCAATTTAATGCGGTCTATCAGAAACATGGCAAGTGGTACCTCGGGTGGGTAGAGGAGATTCCAGGAGTTAATACTCAGGGAAAAACACTCAAAGAGGTTAAGGAAAATTTAAAGGAAGCTTTATTTTTAGTGCTGGAAACGAATAAAATTTTGTTAGAAAAAGAGCGTCCGCGTGGTCGGATGATTCGTGAGCAAATACTTTTACAAAATGCATGAAGCGGCGCGATTTAGTTAAACATTTAAGAGTGCAGGGCTGTGTATTTGTCCGGGAAGGGGCAAACCACAGCATCTTTTTAAATCCATTGATAAATAGAGTATCTACGGTGCCCAGACACAATGAAGTTGATGATTTTTTAGCTAAAAAGATTTGCAAAGATTTGGGCATCTCGCCTCCGCTATAAAAAAAGAGGGAAGGAGAAGCAGGGTGTGCCTCAATCCTTCCCTCACGGAGAAACAGAGGATGATGGGTGTTTCAGCCGGCTCGGCTGAAGGCTTGCCTGGATTCTTGCATGAATCGCTTCCACGATCACTGCCGGTCTTTCTCCATGGCGTCATGTGCGACGTGGAGTGAAGCCATTAGGAACTTGTCCCATCCGGCAATGCGCTCCGGATTCACTCGTCGTATGTCGCACAACGGCGGACCTTCGCGCCGATAGTAGCGGAAGCAATCCCGGCGGTATCCCACGACCAGCTCGCAAAAGAGGAAGTCGATCATGTCACGGTAGGGCGCGATCCTCTCCTCGGAGGAGACGAATTGGAGCGACGCTTGAAACTCCGTGTCTCTTAGGAGTTTTTCGGTTTCTGGGAAGAGGGAACGAACCATGTCGCCCATCCAAGTGTGTCTCTGACCCAAACGCGGACGCAATACTAAATTTGGTCCCATTGTGTTTTTCCTCCTGAAAAGGTGAACTGCGGTAAATTCAATATAGCAAAAAAGAGGCTTTTGTCAACCCTCTACGCGCGGTATTTGTTCTCGCTTATCCGCGGTTCCAGGTGGAGGCGGTTTTGGCAATACCGTCCGCAATCCAATCTAAAACCGCATCGCCGGCTACGCGCACAGCGTCGTTAATTTTTTCTTTATCTTCTCCAGCCGGGCGGCCAAGCGCCCAATCCTCTGTCTTTATTGGCGGAGCAGGGCGATCGATCCCAACCCTCAAGCGGTTGAACGCCTCGCTGTTCAATCTCGCCTGAATGTTCGCAATACCTTTGTGTCCGGCCGGACCGCCTTGAGTGAGGAACGCGATTTTGCCGGCTGGGAAATCCATCTCATCATGAATCACCAACAAATCATCCAAGTTGATTTTATAAAAATGCATCAGCGCTTGCGCGGTCTCGCCTGATTCATTCATAAAAACCGCGGGCTTGGCCAAAACCACGGTCACGTCATCAATTATTGTTGATGCTACTTCAGTCTGGCGCTTTTTATCCAACTTCCAAGTCAATTCTAATTTTTCCGCCAGTAATTCAACGGCCCGCGCTCCCACGTTGTGGCGCGTGCCCGCATAATCCTTTCCGGGATTGCCTAACCCAATTATTAATTTCATATTTTGTAACGCAGGCTAAAGCCTGCGGCTACCTTTTTTGACATTCGTCATTCGTCATTTGGCATTTTAATACCTCCCGCCTTTTCTTCCGATGGGTCGGCGTTTGCGCGCCCAAGGGTGTTTGGCTTTTTCGAGTTTTATTTTTTTCTTGTTGTCGGCTCCTTTGATGCTGGTCGCGGCAATGTTGCGCGCTTTAATCATGATGGGCGTGCCGTGAAAACCGAATTTTTCACGCAATTGGTGTTCAAGAAATCTGATCCACGATTCATGGATGCCAATCTTATCGCCCACCACGCTGATTTCAAACGTCGGCGGTTTCACGCCGATTTGCACCACATCATAAATGCGCGGCGCTTTGGGCCCGGAGTAGGGTACGGGTTTGTGGCGCGTGATGGCGGTTTTCAAAAGTTTTTGCAGGGCGTTGTAAGCGATTTGTCGATCGCGTTCTTGTTGAATGGTAAACGCCAGATCCAGAACTTTTTCTGCGCGCTGTCCGGTTTTGGCTGAAATGAAAATAATGGGCGCCCAAGCTAAAAATGGAAACGCGCGGCGAATTTCAAATTCAAAGCTATCCGAGGTCCAGGTTTTTTTATCTTCCACCAAATCCCATTTGTTGGCCACCAAAATCACGCCGCGACCCGCATTTTTTAAAAGCCCGGCTAAAAATTGATCTTGACCCAATGGCCCTTCGTTCGCATCCAAAACCAATAATGCGATGTCAGCCTTCATGAGCGCTTCGCGATTTCGTTCAATCCCGGCCTCTTCGATGCCGCGTTCAATTTTAGCGCGTTTGCGCATGCCGGCCGTGTCCACCAAAGTCACTTTTTTATCTTGCCATTCAAAGGTCGTATCTTGCGGCTCGCGCGTAGTATGCGGTATGGCCGAGACAATCACGCGTTCTTCGCCCAAAATGGAATTCATGAGCGAGGACTTGCCCACATTGGGCCGTCCCATGATAACCAAGCGCAAACTCTCTTCGGTTTCAATGGCTTGCGGCGGACGATTTTGTCGAGCCAGTTGTTCGTAAATCGCATCCAACAAATCACCGGCGCCTCGTCCGGTAACCGCGGAGATGGCATGAGCTTCGCCGATTCCCAATCCATACATTTCAGGCATGCCGGCCAAAGCTAGTTGTCGGGGATCATCAATTTTATTAGCCACCAAAGCAATCTTAGAATTTATTTTGCGCACACTGCGCGCCAAGTCTTTATCTTGCGGCAGAGCCCCGGTTTTAGCATCCACTAAAAACAACACCAGGTCAGCTTCTTGGAT
>JAGVIJ010000118.1 GCA_020056125.1 bacterium
CCTCGCATAGGCAGGTATCCTCGCTGGATTCTGCCCAAAGGACAATTCACTGGGGTTTTGAAAGGGTCTTCAAGCGGTGCATTGATATTAGAATACGGGTTCCAGTACTTTACTAGTGTCACCTTGGCGGAAACGTGGTACAAGGAGTTCGCCATACGTGTCGCGGAAAAGCCTCATATCCTCATCAGGGATGGAGGCGTGAAAGCCGAGGGGCTGCTTCGCCATCATCCACGCTATGAATGCGGCTGTATTGCCGCCGAAGCCACGCCGCTTGAAATAAGCACGTACTTCATCGGTTGACACGCCACGGCACGGTGCCCATGTCATGACTTCGTACGTCTTGCCTCTCTCATCTTGTTGCATGAAGTTCCATGCGGCGATATCGGGTCTTAGACTTAGAAAGATCGAGCGCCGTTGGGCGCGGATCATAAGCTCAGCCGCAGAGAGATCGGGAACGGTGATAGTGTCCCATATTTCCTGTGCCGTCTCCGGAACCAGCTTCCCGCCCTCCACGATCAACTGCAACGATCGCGAAACGTACTCCGGATCGAGCGGGCTTCCGCCGTCCTGATTGAGCTGGCGTTTGATTTCCAGTATTCGGCGATCGATCTGCCTGTACTGGTCGCCCGTGACAACGTACTTTTGCGTCGCCATGACAACACTCCTTGTGTTTTGTTTAGCGTATTCGCCGCCCTGAGCACTGCGCTACAGGACAAAAAACCGCCTGTTAGCTAAGCCGTGTTAAGTTAAAGGAACGATTGGAACATGCCACAAAACAGCGCTTCAGTCAAATCCCTGTCCAGTAACCCCGAACACGTCCGGCTCTTAGAGCCGGACGTTTCTTCCGGATTCAATTTATAATTTCCCCGCAGAGCGCAGGTTGTACCACGCACGTAAAATCTCATACGCCACAGGCACAGCCGTGCTCGACCCCTCGCCCCCCTCCTCCAATAACACAGTCACCACCACCTCGGGTTTTTCATATGGCGCGAAAGCTGTAAACCACGCGTGGTTAGCACGATCATTGCGCCATTGCGCTGTCCCGGTCTTGCCGGCCACAGGCACCGGAAAAATGGAGACCAAACGGCTGGAGCCATACAACACGCCATCGCGCATGCCGCGCTGTACGGTTTGAATGGCATCTGCCGGCGCTATCAACTCCGTTTCGAGATTCGAAATTCGAGATTCGACATTCGAACTTCGAGCAAGGTGTGGCGTAATTTTATGTCCGCCGTTGGCAATCACAGCCGTGAAATTCGCCACTTGCAACGGCGTCACCAAAAGATCGCCTTGGCCGATGGATAAATTATACGTGTCGCCCACAAACCAACGCTCGCCCTTGGTTTGAATCTTCCAACTTTCGGACGGCACAAACCCGCTGACTTCTCCGGGCACATCCAAACCGGTTTTACTCCCCAACCCCAAACCCTGCATCCACGCGATCAACTTTTCCAAACCCAAACCAATAAAACCTTCATACCCGCCGCCGATGTAGTAAAAAAAAGTATTCACTGACCAGGCCAGAGCCTGGCGCACATTAGTCGGACCGTGTCCGCCCGCTTTCCAATCCGGAAAAAACCACGGCCCGATTTGCAAACCGCCCACGGACATAACCGTGGTCACCGGCGTAATCACTCCTTCAGCCAAAGCAGCCAAAGCAATCACGAGTTTGACCGTGGAACCCGAAGGATAAGTACCGGCCCATGCGCGCGGCAAAAACGGCCGATCCGGATTATTTGTGAGTTCGCCATACGCCTCGCGCGAAATATTACCGGAGAAAATATTATTGTCATATGCAGGCAAAGACACCAAAGCTAAAATTTCACCGTTCTCCGGACGCATAACCACGGCCGCCGCGCGTTTAACTCCGGTCACGCGCATCTCGGCCAGCAAAGCTTGCTCCGCGGCTTTTTGCAAATCCAAATCCAAAGTCAAATATAAATCTTGTCCGTCAATCGGTTCAGTCTCCCCCACCACAGACATGATGTTGTGCCGCGCATCCACCTCCAACACGCGTTCGCCCGGCCGGCCGCGCAGCACGGTTTCATAACTGGACTCAACACCGGTCTTGCCTACGTTGTCCACCTGCCGATAACCTGCGGCCGCGTATTGCTTCAACTCTTCGCGCGAAATCAAACCCACATAACCCAAAATATGCGACAGAGATGAAACGCCGTCGGAATAAATATAATGCCGCTTACTGCTCACCGCCACCTCAATGCCCGGATCATTGGCTGTAACGATTTTTAAAGCTATAGCCTGTTCATACGGCACGTCTTTTTTAAACACCACGCCCTCAAACGGATAAGTGGACGAAGCGAGCAATGCCTCCAACTCGCCGACCGTTGAACCTATAATCCTACCCACTTTGCCCAGCACTTGAGCGCGCTCGGTTGAATCATACGGCAACAGCCGACCCGTGGCCTGCACATCAAACGTGGGAATATTTTCAGCCAGCACTCGGCTCTGTTGATCGCGAATCACGCCGCGCCGCGACATTACAACCTCGTGGCGCAAACGATTTTGTTCAGCCAGAGCGCGATACTCTTCGCCTTGCACCACCTGCATCCAAAAAGCTTTAACCGCCAACACCGCAAAAATCAACACCAACGCCGTGCTTAAAATTTTAAAACGCTTGAGCGGTATGACGCGTCCGGTAAACAGCGGCCGATCTTTGATGCGCGTCAACTCATCGGCGTACAACGCCTCCGTATCAACCAATTGATTGACTTCCAAATTCACCGTCTGCCTTAAGCCGCCGTCTTCTTTCCAAGGGAATAATTCCATGGGCTCCATATTACCGCTGGCTGGAAATTAAAATTTTAAACCGGCGCGTGAACATCACGAACGCCGTGAAACCCAAAACCACCATAGCTATATCCCAACCCATGATTTTAAGATCAGAAAAAAACGGCTCAATCACCACTTGAGTTTGAAACAGCGTGCGGGAAATTCCGCTGAACAAAAATACGCACAGCCGCTCGACCGCGCGGCCAGCTACCACCAAAGCCGCAGCCGAATAGATGGAACGATTGGTTAACAAACTGCTGGATAAAAAAGACGCAACCGCCACAGCCACAATCAACCCGATACACACAAAGGAACTTTTGCCCAACCCAAACACATCAATTATCAAACCGCCCAGCGCCGCGGCCAGCAAAGCTTCGCGCGGCTTA